>JBJMUK010000212.1:0-30576 GCA_045811225.1 Sphingomicrobium sp.
ACGAGTGCCGGCGCTTGCCAACTGGTCGTCGAACGCACGCTCCATTCCCGCAACGCCATGTCCGTCAATGTCGGTGTAGCCTATGACGTGCGCCGCAAGGCTCGTCTGGGGGTACAGCCGGTCTGGCTCACGCTGCAGCGCCATGCCCGGCTCACCGAGCGAATTGACCGCTTCGACCAAGCTGGGGGATGCGCGGCGACGAAGATAGAAGAACGGCTTGCCCGATCGGAGCATTGCGAAATAGGTCGCCTCGTCTCGCTCGGGCATCAACCGAGCGAGAGCACGGGCGAGCTCCAGTTTGTCGCCAATCACTTTCGCCGGCTGAAGGGCGATCGTCCAAGCGTCGATCGTCCGCGCCAGCGGCTGCCCATCGCGATCCACGATGTCGCCGCGCTCCGGAAGCAGGCTGATCATGCCCGTCTTGCGACCCGCATGCTCACCGAACGCTGCCAGATAAAGGATGCGCAGGACGATAAAGGCAATGATTCCGCCGTAGACCAGCATGCCGATCATCAGGCGCTGGTGCATCACGGCCAGAATCTGGCGTCGCTGGCCGACGAGTCGGAGCCGCTCGGGCCGTGGCGCGACGAGAGCGGGGGTCGGCGCGTTCATTGCTTCTTGGCCGGATCCTTGGTTGATTTCGACGCTACAGCAGGCTTGCCGACGCTGGCCTTGCTTACGCTGGCAAGCTTCCGGACGGAAGGCTTTGCGGGCATCGGAGCAAGCGGATCACCGACTGCAGCCTTCGGTTTGGCGCTGGCCTTTTGCTGGCCCGCTGCCCGTACTGTCGCTGCGGCTTTCGCCACGGTCTTCGCGGCAGGCTTGGTCGCTGCAGGAGGCGTCTTGGACCCAGTGGCAACCGGCGGCTTCACGGGCGCTGGGGCGGGCCTTACCACCTTGGGAACGTTTTCCACCGAGCGCTTGAGGCTGGCCTGGTGCATGAGCGCTGCCGGTCCAGTGGCACTCTGCGGAGCAGGCCGTGCAACATCCGAATCGTCATCCAGAACCGACGTATTGGTCGCGGCCTCGGATGGCGCCGATGCAAGTACGACCGGCGCCGTCACGGCCGGCTTGTGTTCAGGCGCAGTCATCTTGGCCAGCTCGAAGCCGCCGTTCAGGAACTGGTCGGCCGACGGCGCCGAAAGCGCCAGCACCTTGGCATTCCAGCGTTCCAGCTGGGCCAGGCGGCCACGCGTGCCTATCTCGGTCTGCAGCAGGCGCAAGTCGCGCTGCGCGAGCACGATCTCGGTTTCCACATCTTCCAGCGCGGCGCGCTCCGTCGCGACCCGCAAGGAAACCAGGTAGCAGCCCAGCGCCGCACCGGCACAGCTGGCAACCATGAAGACAGATTTGAAGCTGCGCACGCTCATTGCACACTTCCCCAAAATGGTGCGGTCGTACGCACGGCACTACGCAACCTGGCTGACCGCGCGCGCGGGTTGCGGGTGAGTTCGATTTCCGAAGGGCTGACTGGCTTGCCGACGCTTTCGAACGTCGGCGGACGGGTCGCCACAGCTGCGGGACGATGGCGCGAACCGGCTGGCGTCGCTCCACTGCGTTCCCTGAGGAAACGCTTCACGATCCGGTCTTCCAGACTGTGGAAGGTGACGACCGCAAGCCGTCCACCCGGCCGCAGCGCCCGTTCGGCAGCAGCAAGCCCTTGCTCCAACTCCTCCAGTTCCGCGTTCAAATGAATGCGGATGGCCTGGAAGGTGCGGGTGGCCGGATCGCTCTTCTGCCCAGGCCGGAAGCCCGACGCGCGACGAACGATTGCAGCCAGCTCGCCGGTCCGTTCGATTGGACGCGCCGCAACGATGGCACGGGCGATCGAGCGAGCACGCGGCTCCTCGCCATAGTCCTTGAGGATGCGGGCAATCTCCGCTTCCTCGGCTTCATTGAGGAATTCGGCAGCGCTCAGCCCGGCCTGGCTCATCCGCATATCCAGCGGCCCATCGGCCTGGAACGAGAAGCCGCGCTCAGCCCGGTCGATCTGCATCGACGAAACGCCAATATCGAGCGCGATGCCGTCAACGAGGCCGATGCCACGCTCCGCAAGGACGCGGTCCATCTGGCTGAAGCGATCCTCGATCAAGGTGAGGCGGGCGTCCGGGACGAGTGCCGGCCCTTCTGCGATCGCGTCAGGGTCACGATCGAAGCCGATCACTCGTCCCGCCCCCGCGGCAAGGATGGCGCGCGTGTAGCCGCCCGCACCGAATGTTCCGTCGACCACGGTCTCGCCTTGGGCAATCGCGAGCGCGTGGACGACGGCATCAACCAGCACCGGTACGTGTTGAGGGCGGGTGTTGGGGGACGCGCTCATGCGCTCAACCCCCGCTCCTCGAGCCGGTAACGGGCGATGTCCTTGAGATCCTCCGGGACCCGTGGGTCCTTGAGGAAAAGCGTGGGGTTCCAGATCTGGAAGGTCTCGCCCGTACCAAGGAACAGCGCGAGCTCTTCGATCTGGCCCTTGCGGCGCATCATCGTCGGGAAGACGATGCGGCCAGAACTGTCGTAGGGCACTTCCTCCGTGGCGGCGAACGCCATCAGGTTGCGCTGCTGATATTCAAGCTGCGCGTCGGGGCTGGTCTCTTCCTTCTCGAGCAAGCGCTCGAGTTTGGCGTGCTTCAGAGCGGCATAAGCGGGGTCGTAAGCGCTAAGGCAGGGGAAGTTCTCATGCTTGGCAAGCACGATGGTCTTGGCATCCCCGCGGCGCTCGATGACGGAGCGCAGGAAGGCCGGCACGGAAACGCGACCCTTCGCGTCTACCGCGTTCAGTGCACTGCCCTGGAACAGATGCTCTAACGCCACGACCACTCCCTGTTCGCAGCGCAAAGCCTCCCCGTTCACGGACACACGGACGATCCGAGTGCCGAGTCAGCATGACGTTATCTGGGTCGAGCCCCGCGCTACCCTTTGTTGGTAACTCAACAGGGGTGGGGATACAATGGATTTCGATGCCATTCCGTGGGATTTCATGGTCCACGAGGGAGATAGATGCGGTTTTGCGCGGGATGTTCCTGCCCTGTTCTTTCTCTTAGTGCCTGTGGATAAGTCTGTTGCTAGTCCCGACTCGGGACCTCGAGAGAATCACTCCCGCTCCAAAGCGTCGAGCTCGGACAGAAGCCCATCGAGATTGGCTTCTGCACCCTCCCCAAGCGTGAGCACGTCGAGAAAATCGGCGTCGGCGATCACCGTCACGCTACCGCTTCCAATATGGCAACGGGCAACGACTTGATCGCTCGCCACCCGGCATCGTCCCGTGAGCTTGCCCGGTGAGAGCGTCAGCACCTGTCGCCGCCCTACGAAGGCATTTACCGGCCCGCGCTCTTCCGGGGAGTCCAGCCGTAATCCCCAATGCTGGAGGAGGCCGGTGTCCGGAAACATCGGCGACGGCCGCAGGGGATCGCCTAGCGGGCGCGCGCTTGGCCATTCAAGCGCCGGGTCGGCAAGCAGCAGCAGGCCCCCGCCAGCCCTCACCCATTGGTCGAGCTCGACAAGTGCCTCGGCCGGCTGCGCTCGCGCATGAGCCATGAAAAGCAGCTTGCCCTGTCGCAAATTCTCCGCGTCAGCGACCGCGATTGGGACAACCCGGTATCGGGTTCTAAGCGAGGTCAGCGCGGGAGAACCACCGTCCAGACCGAAAGTCTCGGGAAACACGAGCGGAAGGGACGTCAGCAGCATCAGCTGGGGCTTGTCGGCATCTGCTCGCGGGCCGAGCGGCCGTTGACCATCGCGGCTCGCCAGAAGAAGTGCCGCTGCCACGAATGCGGTCAATATACCGACGGCAAGCGCAAGCAAGCGACGGCGCCCTGGCCGGAGCAAGCGCATCACCGTGCCGTCGTGTTGTTTGCGCTCTCGTTCGCCTGACTATCCAGCGAGCCCGGGGCTACGCCAAGCTCCGCAAGGGGTTCGTCGGACGACACGTTGGCGCCGGGGCCACCCGCCGCGTTGATCTGATCGTCATGTCCGGAGCGGCTGATTGCGGAGCCGAGGAGCACGAGAAGGAAGGCGAAGGCGAGCCCCGTCAGCCCGATGCGGATCCGTTGCGCGCTGGTTCCGGCTCGGTCACCCATTCGTCGCAAGCTATGGCCCGACTATTAACAATGCAAGCGGACCGGCCTTGACGGTTGCCGATTGCAACGCAAAAGAACCTCCACCATGACTCGCATTCCCCTCATGCTCACTCTTGTCGCCGCCGCTGCGCTAGCCGGCTGCAACAAGGACGACACCGCCAACACGGCTGTCGCTGCAGAAAATAACCTGGCCGAAGCTGCTCCGGTGGTGCTGCCGCCGTCGATCACCGCCAGCAAGATCTATCGCTGCAAGGACAACAGCATCCTTTACGTCGATTGGTTGTCCGACAATAAGTCCGCCAACGTCCGTACGGAAAAGAGCGGTACTCCGACGCAGGTCGATACCAGCGCCGAGGGCGCGACGCTGAAGGGCAGCGCGACTGCTCCGTCCATCACTTTCAACGGCAAGAGCTGCAAGGCCTAAGCCGCAACTGCTCGGAACAAGAACCCCCGGCTCACCACCGGGGGTTTTTTTATGGCGCCTGCAAGGCTAGTGCGCCGCCCATGATCACCCCGGAAATCGTCGCCGAGCACGGCCTTTCGCCTGAAGAATATAATCGCGTCCTGAACGCGCTGGGCCGCGAACCGAACCTGGTCGAGCTCGGCATTTTCTCGGTCATGTGGTCGGAGCATTGCAGCTACAAAAGCTCCCGCGTCCACCTGAAGAAGCTGCCGACCCAGGCTCCCTGGGTCATTTGCGGCCCGGGCGAGAATGCCGGCGTAATCGACATCGGCGACGGCGACGCGGCAATCTTCAAGATGGAGAGCCACAACCACCCGTCCTACATCGAACCCTATCAGGGCGCGGCCACGGGCGTCGGCGGAATCCTTCGCGACGTGTTCACGATGGGCGCGCGGCCTGTCGCCAACATGAACGCTCTCCGGTTCGGCAACCCGCGGCACCCGAAAATGCGTCACCTGATCTCGGGTGTCGTGTCGGGCATTGGCGGCTATGGCAATTGCGTCGGTGTCCCGACGGTAGGCGGGGAGGTCAACTTCGACTCGGCCTATGACGGCAACATTTTGGTGAACGCCATGACGGTTGGCGTCGCCCGGACGGACAAGATCTTCTATTCCGCAGCGACCGGCCTGGGCAATCCGATCGTCTATGTCGGCTCCAAAACCGGGCGCGACGGCATCCATGGCGCGACCATGGCCAGCGCCGACTTCGACGAGAATAGCGACGAAAAGCGCCCGACGGTGCAGGTTGGCGATCCGTTCACGGAGAAGCTTTTGATCGAAGCCTGCCTGGAGCTGATGGCGACCGACGCAATCGTTGCCATCCAGGATATGGGGGCAGCCGGCCTCACCTCATCGTCGGTGGAGATGGCGAGCAAGGGCGGTGCCGGAATCCGCCTCGACATGAACCGGGTGCCCTGCCGCGAAGAGGGGATGACGCCCTATGAGATGATGCTCTCCGAGAGCCAGGAGCGCATGCTGATCGTCCTCAAGCCAGGCCGCGAGGCCGAGGCCGAAGCGATCTTCCATAAGTGGGAACTGGACTTCGCCGTCATTGGTGAGGTCACTGACACCGGCCGCATGGAGCTGGCATGGAACGGCGAGACCGTCTGCGACATTCCGCTCGGCCCACTCGCCGACGACGCACCGGAATATGACCGGCCGCACATGAGCCTCGAGGGTTACAAGGCCTGGGCGCAGGTCAAGCCGCTCGACGAAGTGCCGGAAAGCACCGACGTCGCGGCGGACCTGCTCAAGCTGATGGCATCGCCAGCCCTCGCAAGCCGCCGCTGGATCTGGGAGCAGTATGACAATCGGGTCGGTGGCGACACGGTGCAACCCCCGGGCGGGGACGCCGCAGTGGTGCGCGTCCACGGCACGAGAAAGGCGCTGGCGATCACCACTGATTGCACCCCGCGTTATTGCTATGCCGACCCCTACGAAGGCGGGAAGCAGGCGATTGCCGAAGCCTACCGCAACCTCAGCGCCGTCGGCGCACGGCCGTTGGCGGTCACCAATTGCCTGAACTTCGGCAATCCGCAGCGGCCCGAAATCATGGCCCAGTTCGTCGAATGCCTGCGCGGAATGGGCGATGCCTGCCGCGCCCTCGACTTCCCGATCGTCAGCGGCAACGTCTCCCTCTACAACGAGAGCAAGGCGACCGGCGGCGGAAGCGCAATCCTGCCAACGCCTGCGATTGGCGGCGTAGGCCTTCTCGACGATTGGGAGAAAAGCGCGGCGATCGGATTCAACGACGTCGGCGAAGAGATTTTCCTTGTGGGCGGGAAGGGCCGTGAGCTTGGCCAGTCGATCTGGCTGCGGGAGTGCGCGGACGAGAGCGGCGGAGCGCCGCCCTCGGTCGATCTGGCCGCGGAGCGAAAGGCGGGTGAGTTCATCCGGTGGATCGTTCAAGAGGGGCTGGCAACCGCGGTCCACGATGTTTCCGATGGCGGAGTGCTCGTGGCCGTTGCCGAGATGGCACTTGCCGGAAACATCGGCGCGGACCTGGATGCGGCGACGGCGTTGGAGGGCGCGTCCGACTGGTTTGGCGAGACTCAGGGCCGGTATGTCGTGACGGTCTCAGAAGCTGATAGTGGCCGCTTCATGGCCGCCGCCAAGACTGCGGGCTTACCGGTGGTCCTGCTCGGATACACCGAAGGCGACTCGATCCATGTCGATGAGGGAGAGGTGTCCCTCCCCGACCTTCGCGCGGCACACGAGGGCTTCTTCCCTGAATTGATGGGTGCCGACGCGGCCCTCGCCTAGCTTATTGCGATCATGTCGCATTAGCAGTATATGGTGAATCATGATCGTGTGCGTCTGCAACGCCATCAGCGAGAAAGAGCTTCGGGCCCTGGCGCGTTGCGGTGCGCCCTGCCCCCGCGCCGCTTATGCCGCGCTCGGCTGCGAACCGCAGTGCGGTACCTGCCTCCCCTACGCGCAGGAAATTATCGACGAAGTCCGCTCGGAAATTCTGTCGGTCGATGCCGAAGCTGCCTGACTTGACCGCCGCCTGACCGGGGCGCATCTCCTCCGCGAAGACGCGACGGAGGGTTGGATGAAGGGCGACAGCAAGGTCATCGAGCTTCTCAACGAGAGCCTCAGGAACGAGCTGACCGCAGTCAACCAATATTGGCTGCACTACCGGCTTCTCGACAATTGGGGCGTGCACAAGCTTGCCCAGTTCGAGCGCGATGAGTCCGTCGACGAGATGAAGCATGCAGATCGGCTCTCGGAGCGGATCCTGTTCCTCGACGGGCTGCCTAATTTCCAGATGCTCGGTCGCCTTCGCATCGGCCAGAGCGTCGAGGAGGTGCTGCGTTCGGACCTGGAGCTGGAGCTTGAAGCTGTCGAGCAGTTGAAGGGCGCCATCGCCCACTGCGAGAGCGTGCGCGATTATGTCAGTCGCGACCTATTCGCCGAGATCCTCGACAATGAAGAAAACCATGTCGACACTCTCGAACAGCAGTTTGAAATGATCGAGCGGATGGGCCTTCCCAATTACATCCAGCTCCAGTCCGAGCCGGCCAAAGACTAGACCTCCGCATGGCGGCAACTGCACCCGACCGCATCGTCACGCTGGACGTCATCCGGGGCATCGCCGTCATGGGCATCTTCTCGGTTAACGTGATCGCCTTCGCGATGATCGAGCCGGCCTACTTCAACCCCGGTGCGATGGGCGGCTACGAGGGCGGAAACCTCGCGGTGTGGTTCAGCAATTTCGTGATCATCGACGGGAAGATGCGCAGCCTCTTCTCGATGCTGTTCGGCGCTTCTTCCCTGCTCGTCATCGACCGGGCCATGGCCGTCGGGCGCTCGCCTGCAAGGGTTCACTACGGCCGAATGATCGTACTGGCGCTCTTCGGACTGATCCACTTCTACTTCATCTGGTGGGGCGACATCCTATTCCAATATGCGGTCGGCGGCGCGATCCTGTTCCTGTTTCGAAACCTGTCCGTCGAGAAGCTGGCTGCCTGGTCCGCCATCTTCTTTACCGCCAGCCTGATCATGATGACGGGGCTGTGCCTCAGCATCGCCACGCTCGACACTGCTGCCCACGCTCCCGGCGCTTCTGCAGCGACGGTTCGCGAGTGGAATCGGACCGTGGCTTTCGTGGCCACCACCCCAGCGCAAAGCGTGAACGACTTGGCACTCTATCGGTCGGGCGCAGCGGTACGGGCCCACGATGCACTATCTCGCCGCCGGTTTGAGCCATTCTCCTATTTGCCGCTGCTGATGCCCGAGACCCTTGCCTTGATGCTCCTCGGGATGGCCGCGTTCCGCTCAGGCTTTCTGACAGGCGAATGGGGGGACGCTGGTTATCGCAAGGTAGCGACGTGGACGCTCGGGATCGGCATTGCGGCGAACATCGCGCTCGCCGGCAACACGATGCTTTCGCACTTCTTCGTGCCCACCATCCTCTTCAACTTCATGGTGCTCGGGACGCCGTTGCGGCCAATAATGGCGCTTGGCTATGCCGCGCTTATCATCCTGCTTTTCCGCCGGCGCAGTGCCATACGCGACCGGATTGCTGCCGTCGGGCGCTGCGCCTTCACCAACTATCTCGGCACCAGCATCCTTGCGGCCCTGCTGTTCTACGGCGACGGATTCGGCCTCTACGGCCGCCTGTCACGGTGGGAGGCCTGGCTGTTCGCGCCATTGTTCTGGGCGCTGATGCTCACGTGGTCCAAGCCGTGGCTCGACCGGTTCAACTATGGCCCGTTCGAATGGTTGTGGCGCAGCCTGGCGCGCTTGAAGCTTCAGCCGATGCGGAAGTCGCGGCGAGCGGCCGCCACCGCCGGGATCTAGAGCCGCCCGAACCCCTGGTTCGTGACCTTGCGGCCGAAACCGCCCGGCGCCGGGGTTGGCCCGCGACTCAGCAGGGGGTTGGTAGCCTTGTCGAACAGCGAAATCGTCTGTTCGAACAGCCTGCGGAGTTCGACTACGTCCTTGATCAGCTCGTCCGGAAAGCGGTGCGTCTCGATGCAGAGCCGGGCGGTGTTCTCGATCAGTTCTGCGACGTTGGCGACCGGGTTCGCCCCGAACTGCCGCGCCTCGCCCTTCAGCGTGTGCGCGGGGATCACGAGCGCCGTCGTGTTCTGCTGACGCATTGCGTCTTCGATCTGCGACACGGACTTGGTGCCGTCTTCGTGGAAGTAGCTCAAAATCCGGATGAAGCCGGGCCCGAGTTCGGACCGGCTTTTCTCGAAATGTGCCCAGTCGACGAGTTCTTGGTCGTCCAACTTACGCCCCGCTCCAACTATTCTTAAGCCGATGGCTCGGCCGGATCCCACAGCGACCTGATAGGCCGCAAAGGGTAAAGACAAGCTTAGCGGGTTGGCGGCTGATACGGATTTTTGGACCCGCGCAGCGTCAGCCGCAGTGGTACCGGCCCCAACTTCAGATCGCGCCGGAGCGCATTCAGCAGATACCGCCGATAGCTTTCGGGAAGGTCATCAACGCGATTGCCGAACACCACGAAGCTTGGCGGCCGCGTCTTCACCTGCGTGATGTAGCGCAGCTTGATGCGCTTACCGCCCGGAGCAGGCGGCGGGTTCGCCTCAATCGCGCCCTCGAACCAGCGGTTCAGCTCGCCCGTCGTCACTCGGCGACTCCATTGCTCGCGAAGCTCGAATGCGGCCTGCAGGATCATGTCCGTGCCCTTGCCGGTCATTGCAGAAACGGTGAGGACTGGAACGCCGCGCAACTGCGACAAGCCTTCTTCCAATGCCGCCTTAACGCCATTGAACAAGGACGAGGCATGCTCGGCCACGTCCCATTTATTGAGGGCCACGATCAAGGCGCGGCCTTCCTCGATCACCGCGTCCGCGATCCGCAGGTCCTGCGCTTCCAGCCCGCGTGTGGCGTCCAGCAGCAGCACGACGACCTCAGCATAATCGATGGCGCGGCGTGTGTCGGCTGCGGACAGCCGCTCCAGCTTGTCCTCGACCTTGGCGCGCTTGCGGAGCCCGGCCGTGTCGACCAGCTTGATCGGGCGCCCATTCCAGTCCCACTCGATGCTGATGCTGTCGCGAGTGATCCCGGCCTCGGGACCTGTGATCATGCGCTCTTCGCCCAGGAAGCGGTTCACGAGCGTCGATTTGCCGGCGTTCGGCCGGCCGACGATTGCGATCTTCAGCGGTGCGCTCGGATCATCCTCGTCGAATTCTTCTTCTTCGATCTCCTCGCGATCCACGTGCGGGCGAAGCGATTCGAACAAGTCGGCAACGCCTTCGCCATGCTCTGCGCTGATGGCGATCGGTTCGCCAAGGCCAAGCGCGAAGGCCTCCAGCCGCCCCGCTTCCCCGCCGCGCCCCTCAGCCTTGTTGGCGGCCACGACCACCGGCGTGTCTTCGGCGCGGAGCCAGCGGCCGATTTCCTCGTCGAGCGGAGTCAGCCCTTCGCGGGCATCGATCAGGAAGAGGGCAACGTCGGCATCACGCACGGCGGCCTCGGTCTGCTTGCGCATCCGGCCTGGCAGGCTGGCAGGATCCTCGTCCTCGAATCCGGCAGTGTCGATGACGCGGAAGTCCATTCCGAGCAGCGACGCTTCGCCTTCGCGGCGATCGCGAGTCACGCCGGGCCGGTCGTCCACGAGCGCGAGCTTCTTGCCCACCAGCCGATTGAACAGCGTGGATTTGCCGACATTGGGTCGGCCGACGATTGCGACGGTGGGCAGGGGCATGGGCGTGCCCTGCCCGCCCCCGCGCGCAGGGTCAATCTTTAGCGAAAGGCGTGGAGCCGGCCGTTGTCGTCCAGAACGTAGAGCGTCTGGTTCGCGACAACCGGCGAAAGGTGCACCTCGCCCCCGATGCTGGTCTGCGTCTGGATTCCGCCGGTGACCGGATCGACGTTGATCAGAGCGCCGGTGGAGTTGGCTACGATAAGACGGCCTCCGGCGAGGACCGGACCTGAATAGCTGATCTGGCCCTTCTTGGCCTTTTCATTGTGGAACTGCCGCAACTGGGTGATCCAGCGAATCTTCCCGTTGTTGCGTGCCACGGCCATCAGCTTGGCGTCGTCGGTAACGACGAACACCCAGTCGCCCGCGACCCACGGGGTCGAAATGCCCGCGATGTTGAGTTCCCACATCCGCTGGCCGCTGTTCAGTTCTAGCGCAACCATGCGTCCACCCTGCCCGACAGCGAATACCTGGCCGCTGTCAATCACCGGATGGGCGTCGATGTCGGACAGCGTCGCGACGCTGGTGGTGATGCTGGTGCGGGACAAGGCGTCCTGCCACAGGTTGCGCCCATTCTCGTAGCGGTAGGCATTGAGTTCGCCCGACGAGAAGCCGGACACCACGGTGCCCTGCGCCACTGCGGGCGATGCCGTGCCGAAGACGCCTGCAATCTCAAGCGAGGCCGCAGCCGACCAATCAGTGGAGCCGTCCGCGACCTTCAGTGCGTAAAGCTGATTGTCCTGGCTCATGACGTAAACGAGCCCAAGCCCGACGCTTGGAGCGCCGCGCAGCGGGCCGCCCGGACGAACCTGCCAGACAATGCCGCCATTGGTCGCATCGAGCGCGACGACATGCCCAAGGCCGTTGGTCGCGTAAATACGGCCCCCGTCATAGGCGACGCCGCCGCCGTAGAGCGAGGCTTCATTGCCCTTGTCCACGCCGAACTGCGTCTGCCAAACCTGACCGCCGGTCCGCGCGTCGAATGCTCGAACCGTTGAGTTTGTATCGACTGTGTAGATCCGGTTGTCTGCAACGACCGGAGCGGAGGACAAGCGCGCCTTGAGACTGCCGCCTGCCCCGATCGAGACGGCCCAGGCCTGCCCAAGCGCACTTCCGAGCGCCAGGTGACCCATGGACTTCTGCGCATTGCCGCCGGCCTGCGCCCATTCGGTATTGGCGACGGCCTCCGGCAGATTCATCGGCAGCGCCGCGGTGGCGGGATCGACTTCGACGCCCAGTTCAGCAGTCAGCACCGGCACACGCTCGCCAAGGACGGGAGTCTTGGGACCCGACTTCTTGATCAGGCTGCAGCCGCTTGCGCTCACCACGGCCAGTGCAAGCATGACGGTACGGAGGATCTTCGATTTCATCTTATCGACCTTGTTCGATTGTCGGGAGCGACGCGCTTGCATCGACACCCAGCGTTCCGGCGATCTGGACCGCGCGGCTGCGAATGGTTGTGGGGACACCGTTGTCCGCTGCGATGGCCGCGAACATCTTGCCGGCTTCGGTCTTTCGGCCTTGTTTGAGCAGCGCCATCGCGGTCAGCTCGCCCGCGCTCCCGAACCAGGGCTCGCCCGCCTTGCTGAGCGGCTGCATCCGGGCAATCACCTGCTCGGGCTTCAGGCTGTCGAATTCAAGCGACGTCTGACGGATATTCGCAAGGTCGCGATAGGGTTCTGGAAGGCTCTCGTCCCCCGCGATCTGCGCATATTTGGCGACAGCCGTCGGACGATCATTATTCTGGAGCGCCAAGGCGGCGCGCGTGAACAGAGCGGAGGCGCGGACGGCCGCCTGGCGGCTTCCGGCAACCGCGTCGAGCTGCGACGCCGCGTTCTGGGTCCGGCCTTCTCCGATGTCGTGATAAATTTTGCCGAGCTCTTCGGTCTGCTCGGCGCCCTTCCGCTTTTGCTCGGTCTGCCAGTAGATCCACGCCCCGATGGCTGCCAAGACGACGATCAGGCCGGCGATGATCCACTTGCCGTTCGACTTCAGGAAGTCGCGAGCCTGGTCGCGGCGCAGATTTTCGTCGACTTCACGAAGGAAGGTTTCGCCGGTGTCAGGAGGAAGCGCCAAGAAAAGCCTCTACGTCGTGGTGGAAAACCTCAGCCCCGCGTCCTTTTCCCCACTGTAAATGAACGCAGGCTGGCGGCGGCTTCGTCTAGCCGTTCGGCAGGCAAACGCAAAGCCTGATTCCCATCCACGCCTTCCGGCTCTCCTACTTGGGACGGTAGGTCTGCTCGTCGGTTGGAAAGCTTCTGGCCCGCACTTCCGCGGCGTAGGCTGCCGCTGCGTCCCCGACGCGGGTCGCGAGATCGTCGTAGCGCTTCACGAACCGCGGGGTCCGTTCGAACAGGCCGAGCATGTCCTCCGTCACCAACACCTGACCGTCGCAGTGCGCGGAGGCGCCAATGCCGATCACCGGCACATTGACTTCGCCGGTGACCCGGTTCGCGATTTCTTCCAGCACGCCCTCGACCACCATGCAGAATGCACCGGCGTCCGCGACTGCCCTCGCATCGCTCAGGATTTTAGCGGCTTCGACGTCGCTGCGGCCCCGTGCACCATAGCCGCCGAGCATGTTCACCGCCTGCGGGGTAAGGCCCACATGGGCGATTACCGGAATGCCGCGCTCGGTAAGGAAGCGAATGGTCGGCGCCATCGCCTCTCCTCCTTCCAGCTTCACGGCGGCGCAGCCAGTCTCCTTTAAGACCCGCGACGCGCTTGCGAACGCCTGCTCGGCCGAGGCCTCATAGGAGCCGAAGGGCATGTCGACCCCAACCAGCGCATGCCAGCTTCCACGAACGACCGCGGCACCGTGCGCGCACATCATCTCGAGCGTGACCGGAACAGTGGACGGAAGCCCGTAGATGACTTGTCCGAGGCTATCGCCGACCAGCAGCATGTCGCAGTGCGGGTCGAGCAACTGCGCCATCCGCATGGTGTAGGCGGTAAGCATGACGATCGGCTCGGCGGTCCGGCCGTCCGCCTTGCGGGAACGCAGGGCGGGCACGGTCATACGCTTCCCCGGCACGGGCGAGGGTGTCGCGCGGCTCGTGCTCGTGTCGATAGTGAAGGTCGACATGGCGGCTCTCTAGCGGCGCCCGCCTACTTCAGCCACCCCCGCTGCCGTGAATGGCGCGCGAACCAGAAGATGGTCCAGGTCAGCGCCGCAACCACGATGGCAACCAGCAGGTCACCCGCCGACGCAGTCTCACGGAGCGGCGTAATGAGGATTCCAGCCAGCATCACCAGCACTGCGATAAGGGACACGCCCAGCAACAGTTCGGCGAGCCTGCGCTTCATCACCAACAAAATGGTGCCGATCAGGCCCACCCAAACCGCGACCGCGTTGGCGCCCGTCACCCATGCCGGCGCCGCTGCATAAGCGGCGCGCTGATCCAGCGCCATCGCCGATGGATCCGCAAGAACATGCTGCAAGTACATGACGCAGCCGAGACCCATGAACAGCACCGACGAAACGGCTGCCGGCAAGAACCACGCGGCGAGCGGCTTGCCTGTTTTCGGTTCGTCCATGCTCTTGTCGCCTCCCGGTGTTGCATCCGCAGCATATCACGCGCTGCGGCGAGAGGAAGCAGAGCCGTTAGAACTTCAGGGAAAGCCCCACGGCGGCGCGGCGAAACTTGGGTGGTTCCAAGGTGAGCGGCTCGGGCCCCAGCCGCCGCTTGGGCAAGGAGTTGAACCGGCCAACGCCGATCGCGGCGTTGGAGGCGATCGGTACGGAAGCGATGAAGGCGCCGCGACTGGGCCGTTGAAGCTCCTGGGCTGATCCGACGAAGCCACGAGCGCTAAGCGCCGGGTCGCGGAGACCAGTCCGATTGGCCGCGGGGCTTCCGACGAAGGCGGTAACACCATGGTCCGCAGCATCGGCCCGGCCTGCGACGAGCGCGGCCGCCATAGCCCAAATCAAAGCTGCGCGTGGCTTCATCCCTGTTCCGTCGCTTCAACTCGCCCATTCAGAAAACCATCTTGAATGTAGCGGGTTCCAACCCGCGCGGGATCAGGAAGCGGTGGACCTCCCGATCAGGGATTCCTGATCAACCGGCCTGATCGCCAGTTGCAGGACGGGGTGTCAAAGCTTTGGGACGGCCGGCCGCCAATCCCCGTGCTCGACCCGCACGAGTGGCTCACCGCATCGCTTGCAGAGGCTTCCCACTGCAATGCATCGGGATTGAAGCGCGCCTTCCGGCCCGATCTCTTGTGACCGAAGACCCTGCACAAGATACCCATCGGTAGCTCCAGCTAACGCCAAGTTAACGGACATGTTAAGCCGAAGCTACCCGAGTGCAATCATGTTGTTGGAAGGATCTCAGCCCTTAGCGGCGAGTGTCACGACGGGCGTCGACATGAATGTCGCCATCCTTCCGCTTGAGGCCCAGCAGCCCGCCAAGGCCCAATAGGCCGAGCAGACCGATTGGGAAATCGTCATCATCGTCCTCACGGTCGCGCTGCGTCACCCGGCCATTATCGTCTGTGCCCGTGGTGTCCTGGGCAAGCACAGGCGCGGGAGCAACGATTGTCGCGGCAAGCAGCATCAGTCCAAGTTTACGCATTACATTTCCTCCACTCATTGCGCCCCTCGGGGCGAGTTTTGCCGAACTTGGGGGCTAGGCGGGTGTTCCAACGGCCGTTTGAAAATCGTGTCGCCGCAAGCGTGCCACTGCTTGGACGATTTGCCGCGATACGCTTGCAATCTACGGAACGGGCCGGCCTGATGTGGGTTAAACAGGCCGTCATCCACCCGACGAGTGCAAGGCGTAACCATATGGTCGACAAGGATATTGTTGCGTCCAGGAAACGACAGGACGATGCCCAGAGCACTGAAGAGGTCGCCGCCATCCCGCTGGTCGAAGAGCGGCTAAACATTTCCAAACGATCGGTCGAAACGGGCCGGGTCCGAGTGCATGTCAACGTCGACGAACGCACGGAAAACGTCACCGAGCAGTTGCGTCGCGACGACGTCGAGGTGGAAAGGATCCCGCGCAACATCCCACTGTCGGAAATGCCGCTCGTGCGGCTCGAGGGAACGACGACGGTCGTCCCGGTCGTCGAGGAAGTCCTCGTCGTCGAGAAGCGCCTGATGCTGGTCGAGGAGATTCACATTCGCCGTCGTTCCGGCGTGGAACGGCGGGAAATCCCCGTCATTTTAAAAACCGAAAGAGCGGAAATCGAGCGGCAGGAAGTCGCCCGTGATCTGTCCGCCGAAGGAAGCGCCAATGTCTAGGCTTGTAACCGCTCTTTACGATACGCGCGCCGAAGCCGAGACGGCGCGCGCCAGGCTCGCCGCCGAAGCCGGTGCCGATCATGGCCGGATCATCGGCCGGGACGACGGCGCCGAGCTCGAGCGTCTGCATTTGCCGGCTGACGATGATCGCGGCTACCGCGACGCGATTGCGGGCGGGGCGTTTATGCTCGTCGCCGACGTCCCCGACGGGGAACAGCCCGACCGGATCGTGGAACTGCTCGAACAATCTACGCGCACGGAACTCGGTTCGCGGCCCCTTGGCAGCAGTCCGTCCGCGGCCATGCCCATCACGGGGTCACCCCCGTCTGTGCTGTCGGAAGGCGGACTTCGCGTCGGCGATGTCAGCTTAGAACGCGGTGGAGCCCGCGTGCGTACCCTGGAGCCAAGTGCTGATCGCCTGATGACGAGCGCGGACGATGACACGCACTCCAGTTTCTCCGGCCGCCAGCTGACCAGCGACGAAGTTGAGGCTGCGGGCCTGCTGAAGGAGCGGGTGATCGAAGTCAGCGAAATGCATGAAGAGCCGGTCCTGACCAAATCGGTCTTCGTGCGCGAGGAACTGCTGCTGAAGAAGAATATCAGCGAACGCATCGAAACCATCCACGACACCCTGCGCCACACCGAGGTCGAGGTGGAGGATCGCCGGGCCGGTCGGGAGAGCGATCGGACGTAGTGCCGCGGCCGCGAGCCGCGAACCTCATCAGTTCAACGAAGCACTGGGTCGCCGGTCGAAGCACGCAGCCGGCGCCGAGCGGGGAATCTTGCGTGTCGATAATAGGAGAGAGTGAAATGTCCCGCACTGTAACCGCGATGTACGATAGCCGAAGCGAAGCCGAGAGCGCCCGTGAGCGCCTTTCGTCGACAGCCAACATTTCTGACGTCCGCATCCTCGATCATGACAGCACGTCCGGTTCTTCCGGTGAGAGCGAGCACCGGAACTGGTTTGAGAAGCTTTTCATGCCGGACGAAGATCGTGAGACCTATGGCGAAGGCATGCGGCGGGGCCACTTCATGCTGTGCGCCCAGATCGATGACGATGAGGACGCCGACCGCATCGTCGACCTGCTTGAAGAAACCAACGCCATGGATGTGGACGCAAGCTCGCAATCCTGGCGCAATGAAGGCTGGGAGCCGCAGTCCCGTCAGTCGATTGGAAGCAGCGGCTTCGGGACCGAGGACCGCTATGCGGAGACCGGCGACCGCACGGTCGAAGAAGAGCGAATTCCAATCGTCGAAGAGCAGCTCCATGTCGGCAAGCGCGAGGTCGAGCGCGGCGGTGCACGCGTACGCTCTTACGTCCGGGAAACACCGGTCAATGAACAGGTGCACCTGCGCGAAGAGAATGTCAGTATCGAGCGCCGCCCGGTGAATGAGACGCTGTCCACGAACGACCTCGACAGTCGCGACCTGCTGCAGGACCGTGAAATCGACATGCGGGCTACTGGTGAAGAAGCCGTCGTTGGCAAGGAAGCGCACGTCAACGAAGAACTCGTGGTCCGCAAGACCGAGAGCGAACGCACCGAAAACGTGCAGGACACTGTCCGCCACACTGAAGTTGATGTCGACGGCGATGCCGATCGGACCGGCAGTGCCTTCGGCTTCGATCGCGATTCAGACCGCAGCAGCCTGGACGAACGTTCGGACGAAACTCTCTCGTCGTCCGACTTGCAGGACGACAGTTTCGGTCGTCGCTGAATGAAGGTGGAGGCGCCTTGCGAGGCGCCTCCACTTTTTAGATTTTCTTACTTCGGCAGGATCTTCGAGCCGCGCAGCGTGAAGCTCGCGGCGGCACCCGCCGGCTTCTCCAGGCCATCACGGGCAATCGGCTGACCCCCGCCGACCCACACGTCCACCTTGCCGGGAATGATTCGGCGGGTGCCGCGCGGATCGACAACGCTCAGAGCCCGCTCGTCGAGGGTAAGCGCGACCGTCTTCGTTTCACCCGCCTTCAGGTGCACGCGCTTGAACGCCTCCAAGGCGCGGGTCGGTGCACCGATTACGCCGGGGTGAGAGACGTACAGCTGCACGACCTCGTCGCTGTCCCGGCTTCCGCGGTTGGAAACGTCCACCGATACGATCTGCTTGCCGCCGGCGCGTAACGTCGACGCGCTCAGCCTCGGCTTCGAATAATCGAAGCGCGCGTAGCTGAGGCCGTGCCCGAACGGATACAGCACGTCGCCCTTGAAGTAGCGGTAGGTCCGGTTCGCCATCGAATAATCGTTGAACGCCGGAAGCTGGTCCGCGGAGCGGTAGAAGGTCACCGGCAAGCGCCCTGCCGGGCTGTAATCGCCGGCCAGCAGCTGCGCGACGGCATGACCGCCGTCCCCGCCCGGATACCAGGCTTCGACGATCGCCGGAATGTTTTGGTCAGCCCAGTTCACGCTCATCGCGCTGCCGCTCATGAGCACCAGCACGATCGGCTTGCCGGTTGCATGGACCCGCTCAAGCAGGCGTTGCTGCGGTGCTGGAAGATCGAGGCTGGTACGG
This sequence comes from Sphingomicrobium sp., assembly GCA_045811225.1. Classification (GTDB taxonomy): domain Bacteria; phylum Pseudomonadota; class Alphaproteobacteria; order Sphingomonadales; family Sphingomonadaceae; genus Sphingomicrobium. The sequence continues at coordinate 18,467 of JBJMUK010000212.1, forward strand.
TCGCCGCCGGCGAAGCCGGGAGCTTCCAGCTTCATTTCCTCGCCCTCGACGCGTGCCGACAGGCCACCGACGAAGACCACCAGGTCTGCCTGGCTGGCGGCCGCGACGGCATCGTCGCCGTTGGAGCTCGGCAGCGTCCAGAGCAGTTTCTGATCGCCGCGGGCGCCGGACTGGAAAGCTTCAACGCGCACCGGATAACGGCGCCCGCCCTGCAACTCGGTGCTGCCCGACAGGATCGACGGCGAATCGCCGACGCCCCATTCATCGACCACCAGCTTGTTGCCGACCCACACGCGATAGCCATTCTCGCTGAGGTAGCGGAACCGGTACGTCCCAGTTTCGGGAGCGGTGATGAAGCCGGTCCAGCGGCTTGATGTCTCGCGGTCCGAGCTCATCCAGTCGACGCGGGCGTTCGGCTCGATCCCGACCGAGGTGGGCGTGCCCTTCAATTCCTTGCCCGCGAAATGCTCCGCCTTGAGCCCGCGCTGGGTGCAGGCCTCATCGGCGCACAGCGCCGCGTCGGGAACACGCGGCTCGGCTGGACCGACCAGGCCGGTTCCTTCGGCGTAGACGATCTTGGACTTGGGATAGCGGGCGCGGATTCCGTCCAGCACGGTTACCGGCCTGGACGGCTTGCCATAATAATTGCCAACGAGCGCATCGAGGCTGTCCGCGTTCGGACCGATGACCGCAATCGTGCGAGGATCGCCCTTGATCGGCAGCAAATTATTCTGGTTCTTCAGCAGGACCATCGACGCACGCGCCATTCCGAGCGCCTGCGAATGGTGCGCGGGGGTATCGTAATCCTTCGGTCCGATGTTGAGGAACGGCCGCTGCTGCGGCGTCTCCATAAGTCCGAGCCGGTACCGCGCAGTGAACGCGCGGTTGAGCGCGCGGTCGAGCGCGGCCTGCGGCAGGACGCCGCTCTTCACGCCCTTGACGATGTTGTCCGCTTCCATGGACCAGTTGTTGCGGTAGTCGCCGCAGATCACGTCCATGCCGGCCTTGAATTCCAGCGCGACGCCCTGAACCTCGCTCTTGGTGTAGTTGAGCGCGTCCTTGCGGTAGATATTGGCCGCAGCCCCGCAGTCGGAAACCACGTAGCCTTTAAAGCCCCAATTGCCGCGCAGGTAGCGCGCCATAAGTAGGTCGCTGGCGCAGCCCGGAACGCCGTAGACGGCGTTGTAGACGCACATGATTGACCCGACCTTGCCCTCCGTCACCGTGGCGCGGAATGCCGGAAGATAGGTATCCTCCAGGTCCTTGGCGGACGGATGGACGTCTTCGCGGTGGCGATTGGACTCGGGTCCGCTGTGAACCGCGAAATGCTTCGAGGTGGCAATCGTCTTGTAGAATTTCGAATCGTTGCCCTGAAGTCCCTGGATGAAGGCGATGCCCATGCGCGAGGTCAGGAACGGATCCTCGCCATAGGTTTCCTGCCCGCGGCCCCAGCGGGGATCGCGGAAAATGTTGATGTTGGGGGACCAGACGGTCAGTCCGCGATACCATTCGGTCCCGCCGTTCGGGTGGACGCGCTCCAGGTATTTCGCGCGGAATTCGGTGCTGATGACGTCCGCGGTCCGCCGCATGCGTGCCGGGTCCCACGTGGCGGCCATTCCGATGGCCTGCGGGAACACCGTGGCGATGCCTGCACGGGCGACGCCGTGAAGTCCCTCGTTCCACCAATTATATTCAGGAACGCCAAGGCGTGGGATGGCCGGAGCATCATGCCCGACCTGCTTCGCCTTTTCCTCCAGCGTCATTTGGGAGACCAGGCTGGCCGCGCGCTGCTCCGGCGTCAAAGCACTGTTGCGATAGGCAGGCAGCGGTCCCTGCGTCAGTGCCGGCGAGGCGGCTACGGATGCAATCATCCCGAATGCGAGCAGTGCTGCCAGTCTCATCAATCTCTCCCCAAGCGTCGGTTGCCTGATTTTTCAGGCCAATAGATCTTATGTGCACTCGCTTGGCGTCGAAGATCAATCCGCAAATGTTAGCGCTAACCCTTCAGCCACCTAGTCCAGTCGATCCGAACTAGCGCAATCAGCAGGGCGATCATGAGCAGTTCCACCGCGATTCCGGCCGGGCTGGTCAGCGTCTCGCCAAAGGACCGCCAAAAACTCGTGCCCCGAAGCTGCTGCGCACCGACAGCATAGAGCCAGTATCGCGGCAGCCGGCCCACGAGATAAGTCATCGTGAGCGGCAGCATTCGGAGCCCAGTGAGTCCAGCCGCTTCGAACAGCGGCGCAGAACTCGACCCAAGAAGGAACAGGCCCGGAATGATCCAGCGGCTGTGCTTTCGGCGCTCCAGCGCCGCATGCGCCGCTTCGAGGTTGCCGCGTAACTTGGTCGGCAGCCGGTGGGCGAACTGTCGGAACAGCAGGGCGAGCACGAGCCGCCCCAATGACGCTCCGACTGCGGCCACCGCGACGATGATCCAGATCGGCAGTGATGCCGCGAGCGTGAAGTAGACGATCACCGGCCAGGTTGGAGGTGTGAAAGCTGGCGCCAGGTGAATGGCGAAGACGATCACGAGCAGGAGTAGCGCATCCGACACCGTGCAATCACCTAGCAGGAAGCAGGCCGGTCGGTCAGCTTGCATCAAGCTGGTCGATGGCAGAGAGGCAGACGATGACAAGGCGGCCGCTTGCTTGGATCCTGGCTGCGCTAGTGGCCGTGGGAGCCACTGGATCGGCGATTGCCCAGCAACCCGAACCTGTGATCCAGTCCCCGAACGAAGCGATCGCCCAGGACGCCGCGCTATATGCGGCGACTTATTCCGTGTCGGCGGAAGAAGCCGCCCGGCGTCTGCGTGCCCAGCAGGTCAGCGCGGCCGCGACCGATGCAATCCGCGCCGAATTCCGCACCCGCCTGGCCGGCATCTCCGTCCAGCACAGGCATGATTACCGCATCGTCGTCCTGTTGACGGGAGCCGAGCCGGTGGCAGAGCGCATGATCGACGCGGACGGATCGCAGGTGCCGGTGACCTTCCGGGTCGGCGCCAAGTCCACCCGCGATGACGTCGTGACGGCAATTGTCCGCTTTGGGCCCACCCTGCGGTCGCGAGTGCCGAACACACGCGGCATGGGGCTCGACCAGCGCAGTGGAGAACTTGTCTTGCTGGTCACACACGCGGCTGCGGACCGGCTCGGAATGGCCGAAATCGATGCGATGGCCGAGAAGCTGACCGGCGTCCCCGTCAGCGTCCGGCTCGCGGAGGCAAAGGCGGAGAATGCTTCCGTGGCGGGCGGAGGACGGATCCTCGGCATCAGCCCGGTCGACGGGAAGCGCTATGCGTGCACGACCGGGTTCAACGTCACCGACGCCGCCCGAAATGCCGTGGCCACCGCAGCGCACTGTCCGGACAGCGTCACTTACGTCGACGCCGACGGGCAGAACCTCCCGCTGCCGTTCGTTGGGCAATGGGGCACGCGATACCAGGACGTTCAAATCAACCTGTCCGACAGGCCGCTCGATCCCTTGTTCTATGCGGACCGGCGGTCCGGCTCGCTTCGAGCCGTGACCTCATGGCGCAATCGACCAAGCCTGCGCGGCGGCGAGTTCGTCTGCCATTATGGCGAAAGCTCCGGTTACAGCTGTGCCGAAATCCAGCTGACCGACTATGCGCCGCCGATGGAACTCTGCGGTGGCCAGTGTGACCCAATGTGGCTGACCGTGGACGGTCCGAATTGCCGCGCCGGTGACAGCGGCGGTCCGGTTTTCGCAGGCACGGTGGCAATTGGGATCTTCAAGGGCGGCAGCGGAACCCGCTCGCCCCGCTGCAATTTCTACTACTTCATGTCGACCGACTTCCTCCCGCCCGGCTGGACGCTGCTCTACGATCAGCAGGCTCGGTTCGGCCCTCGGAGCCGGAACTGATGTTTGATTTCCTGAACCAGGCTGGCCCGGAATGGCAGCGCATTGCCCTCTACGCAGTCGCTGCGGCCGTCCTGTTGCTGGTGATCCAGCGGATCCCGGTGATCGGGAAGCTATTCCGCCTGACCTTTTCCGTCGCCCTCCTTGCCTTCTGCTTTTACTTGTTGTTGCAGCAGGCGCCGTTCCAGCCGAAGCTTGGCCGCATCGCTTCCAGTCTCGGCCTCGACACCCAGGAAGTCAGCGGGAAGGAGGTTCGCATCCGCCTTGCTCCCGATGGGCACTTCTGGGCCAACGTCACCATAAATGGCTGGAAGCGGCGGATGCTGATCGATAGCGGTGCCACCGTTAGCGGCCTGTCGGACGAAACCGCTCAGAATGCGCAGGTGGAAAATGAGTCCGGCCTGGTGCCGATCGTCATGCAAACCGCAAACGGCATCGCCCAGGCTCGCCCGGCGACCGTGCGGGAACTGCGCGTCGGCAATATAGTCGCGCGCAATCTGAAAGTCGTCACGTCGCCAGGGCTGGGTGTCGACATCCTCGGCATGAACTTCCTGTCGAAGCTCAAGTCCTGGCGCGTCGAAAACAATGTGCTGATCCTGACGCCCCACCATCCGCAGGACGTCGGGACCGAGTGACGGTCCGCAGACTGTTACTCGAACGATTCAGCCGCTTACTCCCACTCGATCGTTCCGGGCGGCTTCGACGTATAGTCATACGTTACCCGGTTGATCCCCTGCACTTCGTTGACGATGCGGGTAGCGACGCGGCTCAGGAAAGCAGCGTCGAAGGGGTAAACGTCGGCGGTCATACCGTCGACACTGGTGACTGCACGAAGGGCGCACACGCTGTCATAGGTCCGGTAATCGCCCATGACGCCGACGGTCCGCACCGGCAGAAGCACTGCAAATGCCTGCCAGATCGCATCGTAGAGACCCGCGTTGCGGATTTCCTCGAGGTAGATGGCGTCCGCCTTGCGCAGGATGTCGCAGCGCTCCTTCGTCACCTCACCGGGGATCCGGATCGCGAGACCCGGTCCGGGAAACGGATGGCGGCCGACGAACTGATCATTAAGGCCGAGCTCCCGTCCGAGCGCCCTCACCTCGTCCTTGAACAGCTCGCGCAGCGGCTCGACCAGCTTCATGTTCATGCGTTCGGGCAGGCCGCCGACATTGTGGTGGCTTTTGATCGTGACGCTCGGACCGCCAGTGAAGGAAACGCTCTCGATCACATCGGGATAAAGCGTTCCCTGTGCCAGGAAGTCCGCGCCGCCAAGCTTCTTCGCTTCTTCCTCGAACACTGCGATGAACTCGCCGCCAATGAACTTGCGCTTGGCCTCGGGGTCGGTGACGCCGGCCAAGCCGGCCATGAACCGCGCTTCGGCGTCCACCACGACCAGCGGGATGTTGTAATGGTCGCGGAACAGGCTCTCGACCTGCTGTCGCTCGTTGAGGCGTAACAGGCCATGATCCACAAACACGCAGGTCAATTGCTCACCGACGGCCTCGTGGATGAGGATTGCAGCCACCGAAGAGTCCACACCGCCCGACAGGCCGCATATCACCCGGCCGTGCCCAACCTGCTCACGGATCTCCTTGACCTTGGCCTCGCGGTAGGCGCCCATCGACCAGTCGCCTTCGACGCCGCAGATGCGGTGAACGAAGTTGGCGAGCAGCTTCCCGCCGTCGGGCGTGTGCACCACCTCGGGATGGAACATCATGGAATAGCGCTTCGCCGCCTCATCGGTCGCGATGGCGTAGGGCGCACCCTCGGAGCGTGCGACCACGTCGAAACCCGGAGCGAGCGTTTCGACCCGATCGCCGTGGCTCATCCAGACCTGGTGACTTTCACCGACGCTCCAAAGGCCATCGAACAGGGCAGAGGGCGCGACGACTTCGATAAAGGCCCGTCCGAACTCACGGTTGTCGGAGCTGACCACTCGCCCGCCGAGCTGTTGGTGCAGGGTCTGCTGGCCGTAGCAAATACCCAGGAGCGGAAGCCCGCTGTCGAACAGCACCTGGGGAGCGCGCGGACTATCTTCCCACATTACCGAGGAGGGGCCGCCAGAGAAAATGATACCTTTCGGGGCCAGCCGCTCGAACGCCTCTTCCGCCGAGTTGAACGGTGCGATCTCGCAATAGACGCCCGCTTCGCGGACGCGGCGGGCAATCAGCTGGGTTACCTGGCTGCCGAAATCGACGATGAGGATGGAATCATGTGGCTGGACCGTCATTGCAGCCCGTTAGCCGTTCCCGCGCAGGAGTAAAACCGGCCGGCGCGGCGCCCAACGAAAACCGGCGCGAGATTGCTCCCGCGCCGGCCAATCGTCACCTGTTGGATCGTCAGTCGTCGCTGCGGCTCAGGCGGCCGCGGCGGTTGCCGCGATCGCTGCTGGTGCTGCTGCGCGTCGTGCGAACAGTGTCACGCGTCGTCGTGCGCGACCGGCCACCCCAACGCGAGCCCGTCGAAGTATCGCCGGTCGTCGTCGTGGTGGTGGTTGTCGACGTTGCGGTGCGCGGCTGGCGGCTCAGGCGGCCGTCACGCCAAGAGCGGGTCGTGGTTCCGCCCGTCTCCGTCGTCGTTCCGTTCCGGGTCCACGTGCCGTCGCCGCTGCGCGTCCAGGTCCGGTCGCCGGTGCGATAGCCCGACCAATTGTCCCCGCTGACCCGGCGGTCGCCGCGACGGCTTTCCCAGTAGCGGCGCTGGGTATCGCTCCAGCGCTGGCGGCTGCCGCTGCGGCTGTAGACGTAATATCCAGTGCCCGGATAATAGAAGTCGTCATACCAGCCGTAATAGGGGCTACCGTAGCCGCTGGCATAATAGGGCGAGCCATAGGCGCTATAACCACCATATCCGCCGTAGCCACCGTACGGGCTGTAATAGCCGCCGTTGCCGTAGCCGATGGAGACGCCGGAGCCGTACCCGTAGCCATAAGGGTCCATGCCAACACAGCCGCTGAGGCCTGCAGTGGCGGTGAGTAGAATAAGTGCATTGCGCATGCGGGAAGAAAGCACTGGCGATACTCCTGGAATCGCGAACTAGATGAAGCACTTGTTGGTCCTTAGGGATTGAACCCCCCATGAATGTTCGTGCCGGACTCGCGCGATTACCGGCCGGAATCACTGATCCAGTATAAGAATTTCCGGTTTAGCGCGGCACGACTCCCGAGTTGCTGCGTTGCGGCACTATTCCAGTTTGAAAATCGAAGGACTCGGGATCACCGAATGCACGCGTTCATCATCGAAGACGAATATCTGATCGGGAAAGCGTTGCAGGACATGCTGGAGACGCTGGGCTTCAACCGGTTCAGCTTCGCCCGTTCCGAGGATGCAGCGGTCCAAGGTGCGGCGGAGCAGCTGTTCGACCTAATCACTGCCGACGTCCGGCTGTTGCCCGGCGACGGCGTGAGCGCCGTTGAAGCAATTCGTGAACGCCGGCACACGCCCGTGATCTACATCACGGCCTACGCCGAAGAGTTGCGCGATCGGCTGCCCGATGCGATCGTTGTGCAGAAACCGGTGAAGCCAGACGTGCTTGCCACGGCCGTCCGCCAGGCCATGCGACAGCAGCGCATCCCTAATAACATAGGTTAGGCTGAATCAATCTAACCTATGCTTTAACCCTTCTCGCTATCCGGTAATTAATAGCGCTGCGGCAAACTCGCAGTACGTGGATGTGGACCAAAGGTTGAGCAGTTGGACGCTGCTTCACCAATGCTGAAATTACCTCCGCCCGGCCATTGCCGGACGGTCCCGGTTCGCGTCCCGGTGCGGCATTCGCACGGGGGAGACCAGATGTGTTGCGTAAATTCACCAAAGGATTTCGTGGGCGAGAACGACGAATTGAGGTGGCGTTCGACGCCAAGCTGATCGAAGCGGACGGCTGCGAGGTCGACGTGACCCTGCTTGACGTGTCCAGTTCCGGTTTCAGAGTGAAGACGAATGCCGTCCTGGATGTTGGGGCGGAAGTGCAGCTCGTCCTCGAGCGATCAGACCCGTTGCGGGCGGTGATCTGTTGGGCGCGCGGCAACGAGGCGGGCGGGATCTTCCTCGATCCCGTGCCCGCGGTCGACTAAGCTCACTGCCGGGCGTCCAGATACCGCGTCACCGCGCCTTCCGCTCAAGGTACAGATAGGACGGGTCGAATTCCGCGGCTTTCTCCAGGCCGCCCTGGTCGAGGATTGTGAGCTGACGGTTGCGAAGCGTGATCAATTGTCGCGCGCGCAGTTCCTGAAGCGTCCGATTGGCATGCACCGCGGTGATCCCCAGACACTCCGCCAACCGCTCCTGCGTCAGGGGCAGATCGAACGTGCCGTTCCGAACCCGGCCAATGATGCCAAGACGAACGCTCAGCTCGCAGAACAGCATGGCCATCGCCGCTAGCGTCGAGCGCCGGCCCAATGAGACTTCCCACTCACGATGGATCGCGGCGTCGAGATTGGTCCCGAACCAATAGACGCGCGTCAGGTGCGGGAATTGCTCCGTAATCACCCGCAGACTGTCGTGCGGAACCGTCGCGAGCGTGCACGGCGCTAGCGACAGGACATCGTGGTCCAGCCGCTTCAGCGTGAAACTGTGGATGTCGATGAAATCACCGGCGATATGAAGCTCGGTGATCTGCCGCTGCCCATTCTGCAAGTCACGGGCGCGAGCAGCCCAGCCATCGATCAGGAAAGTACTTTCGGTCAGTTCCTGCCCGGCGCGGATGATGACCTGGTCAGCAGGCACTTTGCGCGTATGCGATACCGCCCCGCGGATCGCCTGCTCCTCCTCGGCGCTGATGTCGTCCCGCTTCCGCAGCTTGGCCAGGTGCGCGTCGATCATGCGGAGGGTAATGTCTGAAACGGTGTAGAGTTGCGACGGCTCCATTCCGCCACTGGCACAGCGAAATGCGCGGGCAGCGTCAGCCACCCGCGCACTCCTGTCTAGCGCTGCCGTCGATTAGTAACGGCGGTAGTTGCCGTAGGGGCTGTAAGCGCCATACGCGCCGTAATTCGAATTCACGCGATCAAGATCGATGTCGCTGATGTAGCCGCGATAATCGATGTTGCACTTGAACCCGATCTGGCCGCCGTAGCTGCCACCGTAACCCGCGCCGTAAGCGTTGGTCTGGGCAATACCGCGCACGCGCAGCTTGCTGTTCGACCGGCGCTCGACGCTGGTAATCTGGACGACGCGAGCGCCGCCAGCATAAGCGTTGTTATAGCCGTAGCCCTGATTGTAACCGTAGCCCTGGTTATACCCGTAGCCCTGGTTGTAGCCGCCATACTGACGGTTCACGCGATCGGTGACAGCAGCAGCGCAACGATCGACCATCTGGCGACTGTCGACGCCGTAGCCGTTCGAACCGTAACCGCCGAAGATCTGGCCGAGCACCTGGCCCACGACATTGCCGCCGTAGGGGCTGTAGCCGCCGCCGTAACCCGGATAATATTGCGCCGAAGCCGGCGCTGCAGCCGCAAGCGCCGCAATACCGGCACCGCCCGCAAGGATGAACTTGAACGCCTTCATGGCCTAATCTCCTCAACAAAACGAATCACCGTGACAACGCACGGGGGTTCAGTTGGGGTTCTTAAGTCAAGAGGGTTGCCATGTAGCTGAACCGCTCGTTGCGAACGGTTCACCCAGGTTAATGCGGGTTTGTACGCAGCGTTCAGGCTGCTTCGAACTCGTCCTCGACTATCACCGGACCGCTGTCCTGCCCCTTGGCGCCGGTGTCGCGATCGACAAATTCGATGATTGCGATCGGGGCTGCGTCCGACATCCGGATGCCGGCCTTGACGATGCGGGTATACCCGCCCGCGCGTGCGGCGTACCGTGGCGCAATCACGTCGAACAGCTTGATGAGCTGCGCATCGTCAAGAAGGCGCGAATGGGCCAGGCGGCGGTTCGAAAGGCCGCCCTTCTTTGCCAGCGTCACCAGCTTCTCGACGTAAGGGCGAAGCTCCTTCGCCTTGGCGACGGTGGTGGTGATCTGCTCATGCTTGATGAGTGCTGCTGCCATGTTGCGGAACAGGGCCGCACGGTGGCTTGAAGTACGCTGCAGCTTACGATGGCCAACGCGATGGCGCATGATCTTTTCTCCGTTCGTCAGGAGCCCGTTTCAGGTAGCTCCGGCCAGGCAGCGCTTGAAGGTGGCTGCCCATGACCTGTAAAAACAAAAGCGAGCCGAAGCCCGCTTGCTGGCGCTCCTCAACCCGATAGGCGACGGAAAGTCAAGGATTTCAGGCCTAGTGCCGCTTGGCGATCTTCAGCTTGTCGGACTTGGCGCGGTCTTTCACTGATTCCTCGCTACGGGTCAGCGCCTTCGCGATCGCTTTCAACGCCATTCCCTTGCCCGCGAGCAGATGCAGCTTCTGGATTTCTTCTTGCGTCCAGGGTTGCCGATGTCGTTCGAACCGTTCGCCCACGCCTGCACCTTTTCAACGGCCATTGCCTAATCCGCTCTGTTGCATAAACCCGCACGCAGAGGGAGTGATTGATGATTGGATCGAGATTTCTCGGGCGGACTGCCGCCTGTGCATTGCTGCTTGGGCTCGACGCCCTTGGTTCGGCTACGGCGACGGCTGCTGCCGGCCCGGAACGCCGGATCGACGTTGATCTTTCAAAAGCCGGCGCTCCGATCAATCGCTTCTTCGATCATTCAGTCGGATCCGACTTCCCCGGCACACTGATCCGGGCCGACAGCCAGGCCCAGCTTGCGACCGCGGTTAACGAGCTTGGATTCCGCTACATCCGTTTCCACGCTATCTTCCACGATGTGCTCGGCACCGTGAAGGTCGTGAACGGCAAGACCGTCTATGACTGGACCAAGATCGACCAGCTTTACGACGGCCTGCTCGCCAAGAAGATCCGCCCGTTCGTGGAGCTTGGCTTCAGTCCGGAAGCGCTGAAAACGTCCGACAACAGCATCTTCTATTGGAAGGGCAACACGTCGCATCCGCGTCTGGGCGGCTGGACCGACCTTGTCGCCGCCTTCGTCACCCACATCCGCCAGCGCTACGGCGTCGAAGAAGTCCGCACCTGGTATTTTGAAGTCTGGAATGAGCCGAATCTCGACGGATTCTGGGAAAAGGCCGATCAGAAGGCCTATTTCGAACTTTACGACGCCACTGCAAAGACCATCAAGGCGATTGACCCTGCGCTGCGCGTCGGTGGCCCATCCACGGCTGGCGCCGCATGGGTGCCGGAATTTCTCGATCATGTCAGCAAAAGCGGCGCTGCGGTCGATTTCGTGACGACCCATACCTACGGCGTGGACGGCGGCTTCCTCGACGAGCACGGCAAGGACGACAACAAGCTGTCAAGGAATCCAGACTCGGTGATCGGCGATGTGCGCCGCGTACGGGAGCAGATTGCAGCGTCGAAGTACCCGAACCTGCCACTATATTTCACGGAGTGGAGCACGAGCTACAACCCGCGCGACCCGGTCCACGATTCCTACATCAGCGCGGCTTACATCCTGGAGAAGCTCAAGGCGTCGCAGCCCTACCTGCAGTCAATGAGCTACTGGACATACTCCGACCTGTTCGAAGAGCCGGGCCCGCCCGACACGCCGTTCCATGGCGGCTTCGGCCTGATGAACCGCGAAGGCATCCGGAAGCCGGCATGGTTCGCGTATAAATATCTACATGCGCTCAGCGGCCTGGAAGTGCCGACGAGCGATCGCGAGAGCTGGGTCTCGGCCGACAACGGCAAGGCAACGGCGATCGTCTGGGACTGGGTCCTGCCCGACCAGAAGATCAGCAATCGCCCCTTCTACACCAAGGTGCATCCGGCCAAGCCGGCCGGGACGGTAAAGGTCCACTTCACTGGCCTCCGTGCCGGAGCCTACAACCTGCAGGTGCGCAGAACCGGTTTCCGCGCCAACGACGCTCACACAGCCTATCTCGAGATGGGATCGCCGAAGAACCTCACGCCAGCCCAACTGCAGCAGCTGATGGCGAAAGCGGAGGACCGGCCGGAGGTGCGCAAGGCGGTCAAGGTTCCGGCCTCCGGAACGTGGGACGTAAACCTGCCGATCCGCAGCAATGACGTGCTGCTGATCGAGTTGGTGCCAAACGGCGGGCCGGCCGGGGAACGCGGCTAAACGACAAAGAAAAAGGGCCGCCCCGTGAGGAGCGGCCCTTCTGTTTTCTGACGGGGTCAGGCTGATTAGCCGAGCATTTCCTGCTCGAGCTTCTTGGCCATTTCCTCGATGTTCTCGGGCGGCCATCCGGGGATGTCCATGCCGAGGCGGAG
>JBJMUK010000213.1:0-11886 GCA_045811225.1 Sphingomicrobium sp.
GTCGACGAGATCCTTCGGTTTCACCCCGACGACCGGGATGGCCAGACCGGCGGGGCCGACTTCGATGCTCTCGGCGACGGCAACGGGACCCGATTGCGGCGGGTCGACGACGACGACGTCACCCCTCGTCGCGACTTTCCCGTTCGGCTCCGAAGGAGCAGTGCTCATGCCCTGGTAGAAAATCCAGAAGGCACTCACCAGGATCGCGGTGACGATGACGGCGGCGAGCGTTTTCACCATCAGGCCTGGAAGATTGCAGTGAACCCAGGCTTCATCATGCGCGCAAGCCGCAGCACGTCCCAATTGGTCATACGGATGCAACCGCTCGACTCAGCACGGCCGATTGTCTGCGGCTCGTTGGTGCCGTGGATGCCGTAATGCTCCTTGGTCAGATCGAGCCAGGCTACGCCTACAGGGCCGTTGGGACCGGGCGGGAGCTTCACCTCTTTGTCGGTCTTGGGATGGTTGAGGATCTGGGGCTGGTAATTGAATGGCGGCAGGAAGGCGTATGTCGTTGCCTTCCATCGTCCGATCGGCAGCGGGAATTCCTTTGATCCCATGGTCACCGGAAAGGCCGCGACAAGCTGTCCCGCCCTTCCGCTCTGCCCGGCGCTTGCGGTAGCCGAGGCCGACGTATTGGCCTTCGCCTCACCTTCCGGACCCTGCGGCGGCTGGCCGCGATACACCTTCAGCACACCTTCGCTCTTGTCGACGACGACGTAGTCGCCCTGCGGCTGCTGCGGATCAACATTGAGGATGTTCATTGCGGAGGCGCCATTGCCGCCCACGCCCGCGTAATCGTGGGAGGCGGGAACAACGTTCGGCAGGCGCAGCTCTTGTCCCGGTCCGATCATCTTGTCGGGGCCGTTCAGCGCAATGATCGTCGCCGGCGTGGTATGGTAACGCTCAGCTACCTTCTCAAGCATGTTGCGATAACCGAGGAACTTCAGTTCCGCCTGCTGCTCCGGGTTTTTTGGAAACGGGTAGACATATTGACTGCGTACGTCGTCCGCACCGAGCCGCACCGTCACCGTTGAAGGCCGGTTTACCTGCAGCAGGGCGGCGCGCGTTGGTCCATCCAATTTTCCGGTCCTTCGCAGCCCCTTCGCCTCCTGGAAGCTCGTCAGGGCCAGCTTGAAGGACTCGCCTTCCTTCCCGTCGATCACGCCCGGCGAGAATCCCTGGGCGGACATCAAAACCTGCGCATGGAAGAACTGCCCGTTGATTTCGGATCCGGGCTGGCCTGGTCCAACCCAGCTGCTGTTGTCGTCCGAACTCTCCTTCTGGCTCGTCGTCGCAGCCTTGTCGGCCACAGGTTTTTCCGATCCCTGGGCCAAGGTCACGGCGGCAGTCGCAAGACTGGCGACACCGGCGGCGAGACGAAAGAAGCTAGGGGACACGCAACCCTCCTGATGATGCAATTGTTGGGGTGGAACGATGCAAAGCGACGGAGTTTCCCCGGACCGGCATATCCACATCGGCTGCTCGGGCTGGGTCTACCGGCACTGGAAGGGCGGCTTTTATCCAGAGGGCCTGCCGCAGAAGCGTTGGTTCGACCATTATTCGGCGCAGTTCGACACGGTCGAGATCAACGCCAGCTTCTACCGCCTGCCGTTGGCTTCGACTTTCATCGGCTGGAAGGAGAAGGCTCCACCGGGGTTTCGCTACGCGGTGAAGGCCAATCGCTTTCTCACCCATCTGAAGAAGCTTGTCGGGTGCGAACAACAGGTCGACGAATTCATCGAGCTCGCCCGCGGCCTCGGGGACGCTCTCGGCCCGATCCTCTACCAGCTGCCTCCCAGTTTACGGAAGGACTTATCCCGGCTCGAAAGCTTCCTCCGGCGCCTTCCTGCAGACCTCGAGCATGTCGTCGAATTTCGGCATGCGGACTGGTACGATGAAGACGTGCTCGCCTTGCTTGATGGGTACGGGGCCGGCTTCGTCACCCACGATCTCACCGGACTAATCTCACCGCGCTGGGTCAGCGGCCGCACGGCTTATGTCCGCTTTCATGGCACCGGCGGCAAATATTGGGGCCGCTACAGCGAGGATCAGATGGCGGACTGGGCAGACTGGCTTATCGATCAGCGCTCGGCCGGTCGCACTTGCTGGGCCTATTTCAACAATGACATCCATCTGCACGCGATCGAGGATGCACGAACCCTGATCCGCGAAGTCGGGGGGCGCGTTCCGGCGCGACTGCAGAGCTAAGGGCCGCGGAACATTCGCTAAGTCCGGGATCGAAAGTCGTGGATCGCCGTTCCCACTCGCCCATGACAATCAAGGCTATCCTCTTCGATATCGACGGAACTCTGGTCGACAGCAACGAACAGCACATCCGATCCTGGATCGACGCATTCCGCACCCTCGGTCACGAGTTCGATCACGCGACTGTCCATGCGCAGATCGGCAAGGGCGGCGACAATCTCGTTCCCTCCTTGCTGCCCGATGTGACCGACGAGGAAAAGAAGCAACTGAGCGACGCGGCGGGAGAGGCCTTCAAGTTACGTTATCGATCTCAGGTGCGGCCGTTCCGTGGTGCGCGCGAGCTGATCCACCGCGCTTACCAAGACGGCAAACTCATTGTTCTCGCTTCCTCCGCCTCGCGGGAGGAACTCGATTATTGGGTCGAACTCCTCGACGTAGCGCCACGACTGACCGCGACGACTAGTCGCGACGAAGTCCAGCATAGCAAACCCGCGCCCGACATCTTCCTGGCCGCCTTGGACAAGGTTGCGCCGGTCCAGCCGCATGAGGCCGTCGTGATCGGCGACACGCCCTACGATCTCTCGGCCGCACGGAAGAACGCCATTCCCGCCATTGCCGTTCGCTCCGGCGGCTTTCCGGACGACGTCATGAGGTCGTTGCACCCGGTCGCGATTTACGACCACGTGCAGGCGCTTCTCGCTGCCTATGAAAGCTCGCCGCTGGCGGAGGCCGCGCTCACTCCTCCGTAGAGACTGCGTTCTCGCTGTCGCCCACGTCTTTCTCGCCCAACTGACCCTTGCCGTAATAGCCTTGATGCGATTGTCCTCCGTGGCCGAGGAAGCCGCCTTCATGGCCATCGTCGGTGTCGGAGTGCGGATTGGGATAAGCGCCACCGCCTGACTCGCCGGCGTTCGGCATTCCACCTGAATGCCCGTCGCGGCGCGATGCGAGTTCACCGTTCTGGTCTGTCTGGCGTTCGTGAGTGCCGGTCCCGTCGGCCGGCATTTCCACTTTGTCATCAGCCATTTGCATCTCCTCCCGAAGAGAACACGCAGCCGGCAGCGGCGTTCCTAGAAGCCCATCACCTGCTGGAAGCGCTTCACGGCGCCGGCCGTGTCCTCATGCCCCCACACGGCTTGGCAGACCGAGATGAAGTCTGCGCCTGCATCGATCAGCGGCTTGGCGTTGTCGGGCGTGATGCCGCCAATCGCCACGCACGGGATTTCAAACAGGGACGACCACCAGCTCAGAATTCCTGGCTCCGGCCGATAGTGGCTGGGCTTCGTCGTCGTTTCGTAAAACGCGCCGAAGGCGACATAGTCGGCGCCCGCCTCTCCGGCTTCCATCGCGAAGTGGCGGCTGTCGTGGCAGGTCCGGCCAATCTGTGCCGCCGGTCCGAGCAATTCGCGTGCCTCGCGCAGATCGCCGTCCTTTTGGCCAAGGTGGACGCCGTCCGCACCGAGCCGCTTGGCCAGGCTGACGCTGTCATTGACGATGAAGGCGGTTTCATGGTCGCCGCAGATTCGCTGCAGTGGCTCGGCCAGCCGGGCAAGTTCATGGCTGTCCATGTCTTTCACCCGTAACTGAAAGGCGGCAACCGGTGCCGCGGCAAGTGCAGCTTTCAAGCGATCCGGGAAGACCCCGCCAACGTCCTGAGGTGAAATCAGGTAAAGCTGACTCGGTTGCGTCCGCTCGGGCGGAGTGAAGATGCTGTAGTCGAACTCGTCTTCCATCACGCGACGGACGCCGCGTGGATCTCATCGATTGCACTGCCGAGCGAACGGTCGAACTCGTCGTCTGCCATGGCATGCCTGAGATCGGAAAGAAGCGCGCGACTGAAGCTGGCGATCACTCCAGAATTCTTTGCCAGTTCGGCACAGGCCTCCGCGCGGCTGAAGCCGCCCGACAGCGCCACCACGCGCATGACCCGCGGATGATCCACCAGCGGCTGGAACAGTCCAGCCTCAGCCGGAAGCGACAGTTTCAGCATGACTTCCGGCCCGTTGTCGTCGAGCGCGGCCAGCAGTTCCTGAAGCAACAGCCGGTCAGCGGCATCGCGCTCGGGGCTCTTGATGTTCACTTCAGGCTCGATGATCGGCACCATCCCCGTCGCCGCTACCTGGTCGGCAACGTCGAACTGCTGCGTGACGATGGCAGCGATACCATCCGGATGCGCAAGGTTGATGACGGAGCGTTCCTTGGTTCCGAATACGCCAAGGCTCTTCGCCCGCTGCAGCAGCGATTCGAGGTCAGGAATCGGCTTCATCCGCTGAACGCCGTCCTCTTCCGGCTCAAGACCCTTGTCGATCTTGATGAACGGGACGATTCCGCGCTCGATCAGTGCCTGCGGGGCTGGCCGGCCGTCGACGGAGCCGTTCATCGTCCGCTCGAACAGGATTGCACCGAGAACCTTTCCGCCCCCGAAGCACGGGGAGGTGATGATGCGGGAGCGCATCTGGTGGATGAGGTCGAACATTTCGTCGTCGCTCGACCAAGCGCCTTCCTGAATGCCGTAGCCTGTCAGCGCCTTGGGCGTCGACCCGCCCGACTGGTCGAGGGCCGCGATGAAGCCGTTACCTTCGACGATCTTCGCCCGCATGTCCTCGTACTGCACTCGTAACCCCTGTGTTGATGATCTCAGGATGAAAGCGCCGCAACGCCAGGAAGGGTCCGCCCTTCCATCCACTCCAAAAAGGCACCCCCAGCCGTCGACACAAAGCTGAAGTCGGCGGCCACACCGGCATGGTTCAATGCAGCGACCGTGTCCCCTCCCCCAGCAACGGAAACGAGGCCACCGTCCTTGGTCAAGGCGGCCGCGGTTTTCGCCAGCGCCACAGTTGCCGCGTCGAATGGCGGCGTCTCGAAGGCGCCGAGTGGACCATTCCATACCAGTGTCCGGCAGGTCTTGAGCACGTCTGCAAGTGCTTCAACCGCTGCGGGGCCAACGTCCAGGATCATCTCGTCGGCGGCAACCTCGTGCACGTTCACGGTGCGGACGCTTGGCGGGTTAGGGGCGAATTCCTTGGACACCACTACGTCGTAGGGCAAATGGATGGTGCAACCTGCCGCCTCTGCCCGTGCGAAGATGCTCTCCGCCTCACCGGTGAGATCGTGCTCGCACAGCGACTTACCGACATTGATCCCTCGCGCGGCGAGGAAGGTGTTGGCCATGCCGCCGCCGATGATCAGATGATCGACCTTGTCGACGAGGTGGCCAAGCACCGCCAGCTTCGAGGACACCTTGGCACCGCCGACGACTGCAGCGACTGGCCTTTCCGGATTGCCTAGCGCTTTCTCCAGCGCCTTCAGCTCGGCTTCCATCGCCCGACCGGCAAAGCTCGGCAGCAGTCTCGCCAGGCCTTCGGTAGATGAATGCGCCCGGTGGGCTGCCGAAAAGGCGTCATTCACGAAATAGTCTCCGAGCGCCGCCATTGCTTTCGACAGTTCGGGGTCGTTCTGTTCTTCTCCCAGGTGGAAGCGCGTGTTCTCAAGGATGCCGATATTGCCCGGCAGCATCGTGGCAATGGCGCGCACTGCCTCGGGACCCTGGCAATCTTCGATGAACCGGACCGAACGGCCCGTCAGCCGATGCAGCGGCATCACGAGCTGGGCGGTGGACATGTCCGGGCGCGAGTGGCCTTTTGGCCGCCCGAAATGCGACAGCAGAAGCACAATGGCGCCGCGATCCGAGAGCTCGGCAATGGTCGGCACCGCAGCCCGCAGCCGCGTGTCGTCCGTGACCGAGGCCCCTTGCATCGGCACGTTCAGGTCAACGCGCACCAGGACGCGCTTGCCGGTCAGCTCCTCAGGAAGGTCGTTGAGGGTCTTGAACGCCATGCTCAGCCAAGCTTGGCCATTGCACAGGCGGTATCGACCATCCGGTTCGAGAATCCCCATTCATTGTCATACCAGCTGACGACCCGAACGAGCTTGCCGTCCAAGACCGCGGTCTCGAGGCTATCGACCGTCGAGGAGGCCGGAGTGTGGACAATGTCGATCGAAACCAGGGGGTCGTCGGAATAATAGAGGACGCCCTTTAGCGGTCCGCTTTCCGACGCGGCCTTCAGGATGGCGTTCACTTCTTCCTTCGACGTGTCCCGCTTCGGCGTGAAGGTCAGGTCGACCAGGCTTCCGTCAGGCACCGGAACGCGAACGGCGGAGCCGTCCAGCTTGCCTTTGAGCTCGGGAAGCACTTCGCCCACCGCGCGGGCCGCGCCCGTGGTCGTAGGAATGATCGACATTGCAGCTGCGCGAGCGCGGCGAAGATCGGGGTGGATCTGGTCGAGGATCTTCTGATCGTTGGTGTAGGCGTGGATCGTGGTCATGAGGCCCCGTTCGATCCCAATGCTGTCGTTCAGCACCTTGGCAACCGGCGCCAGGCAGTTTGTTGTGCACGACGCGTTGGACACGATCACATGCCCCGTCTCCAGCTTCTCGTGATTGACGCCGTAAACTACGGTGAGGTCGACGTTCTTGCCAGGCGCCGAGATCAGGACACGCTTCGCACCGGCGTCGAGATGCTTCTCGCAGCTTGCCCGGTCGGTGAAGAAGCCTGTGCATTCAAGCACCAGTTCAACGCCGAGCTCACCGTGCGGCAGGTTCGCAGGGTCACGTTCGGCGGTCACCCGGATGCGCTTGCCGTCGACGACCAGGTCTTCGCCTTCCGCGCTTACCTGCCCAGGATATTTGCCGTGCACGGAATCCCGGGAGAACAGCCACGCGTTGGACTTGGCGTCCGCAAGGTCGTTGATCGCAACGAGATCGAGGCCGCAGTCCGGGCGCTCGAGAATGGCGCGGGCGACGAGCCGGCCGATACGTCCGAAACCATTGATTGCAACTTTGGTCATTGGCGCAACGCCTCCACAATCTTGGGTGCGATGGCCTCAGCAGTGAGGCCGAAATACTCGTACAGGTCCGGCGCGGGCGCAGATGCGCCGAACCGGTCGATACCGAAGCGCAGGCCCTTGGACATCACCAGCCGTTCCCAGCCAAAGGTCGTGCCCGCCTCGACCGACACTCGAAGCAGCTGCTCCGGCTCTGCGCTCGGCAGGACGGACTCGCGATAGGTTTCGTCCTGCGCATCGAACCGTTCCCAGCAGGGCAAGGACACGACGTCAGCACCAATCCCTTCCGCTTCGAGCCGCTCGGCCACGTCCATGGCGATCTCGACCTCGGACCCGGTCCCGATGATGATGACGCGGCGCTCCGCCACGGCCTTGCGCAGAGTGTAGCCGCCCCGAGCGCTCAGATTTTCACCTGCGGTGTCGGTGCGGAGGGGGCGCAGGTTCTGCCGCGTCAGCGCAAGCACGCTGGGCCCCTCGCTCTCCAGCGCTGCCGCCCAGCATTCGGCAGTTTCGACGGCGTCGGCAGGACGATAGACGTCAACGTTCGGCATCAGGCGCAGGCTCTGGATATGCTCGATTGGCTGATGAGTGGGTCCATCCTCGCCAAGGCCGATCGAATCGTGGGTCATCACATAAATGACCCGCGCATTCTGCAGCGCGGACAGGCGGATTGCGGGGCGGCAGTAATCCGAGAAAACCAGAAAAGTGCCACCATACGGAATGATTCCGCCGTGCAGTGCCATGCCGTTCATCGCCGCGGCCATGCCGAACTCGCGAATACCGTAATAGACGTAGCGGCCGGCGTAATTGTCCGCCGTCAGCGCCTGCATCGCTTTGGTCTTGGTGTTGTTGGAACCGGTCAGGTCCGCCGACCCGCCAATGGTTGCCGGGATTGCGGTGTTGATCGCTTCCAGCGCCATTTCGGACGCCTTGCGGGTGGCGACCTTGGGCGGATTCGCAACCAGTCCATCCACATAGGGCTTGAGCCAGTCCGAGCCGACCTTGCCTTGCACCCGCGCCAGGAATTCGGCCTTCTTGCCGCTCGCTTCCAGACGGCGGTGCCATTCGGCGCGATCGCCCGAGCAGCGTTGCCCGGCGGAGCGCCAGGATGCCATCACGTCGGCGGGGATCGTGAATTCGGCCGGGTCCAGCCCGAGTTCCTTGCGTGCAGCTTCGACCTCGTCCTTGCCGAGGGCGGCACCATGCGTCGCAGAGGTCCCCTGCTTATTGGGAGCGCCATAGCCGATGATCGTCTTGCAACGGATCAGGCTAGGCCGCGGATCGGCAATCGCTTGCTCGATGGCGCGGCTGACCTTTCCGGCATCGAGTCCGTCGCACTCGACCGTATGCCAGCCGCTGGCAGCGTGGCGGGCGAGCACGTCCTCGTTGCGCGAGAGCTCCGTCGATCCGTCGATCGTGATGTTGTTGTCGTCCCACAGCACGATCAGGCGCCCGAGCTTCAGGTGCCCGGCGAGCCCCACTGCCTCGTGGTTGATGCCCTCCATCAGGCAGCCATCGCCGGCGATGACATAGGTGCGGTGATCGACCAGTTCGTCGCCATAGACGGCGTTGAGATGCCGCTCGGCCATGGCCATTCCAACCGCCGTCGCCAGTCCCTGCCCAAGCGGGCCGGTGGTCGTTTCCACACCGGCGAGTTCGAAATTCTCTGGGTGCCCGGCGCATGGGCTGTGAAGCTTCCGGAAGTTCCGGATGTCGTCCATGGTAGGCCGCGCGTAGCCGGTCAGGTGCAGCAGCGCGTAAATCAGCATCGATCCGTGCCCGGCCGACAATACGAAACGGTCGCGATCGGGCCAGTGCGGATCGGCAGGATCGAACTTCAGATGGCGTGTGAAGAGCGCCGTCGCTGCGTCGGCCATGCCCATCGGCATTCCGGGGTGACCGCTGTTCGCAGTTTCGACGGCATCCATCGCCAGCGCGCGGATCGCATTGGCTAAGCGGCGTTGGGTCGGCTGCAACTCATGGCTCCGTCGATGGGGTCCGGCCGCGCGCAGACTCGCCGGGCCGGCAAGACGCGCCCCCTTTGGGCGGTGAGACGTTGACCGTCAATGCTTGCCCGCAGCGCCCTTTGTGATAGGTGCAGGAAGATGGACGATGGGGGGATTTCCGCTTCGATGGACCGAGCGCAGCGCGCGCTGGACCGGATCGAACGTGCGCTCGCCCAGCGTCAGCAAAATCCCGGCCGCGATGAAGCGCTTAGGGCAAAGGTCCGCGAAGCCGTCGCAGAACTCGACGCGCTGATCGGCGAAGCTGCCCGCTAATGGCCGAAATCGACCTGAGCATCGCCGGTCGCCTCTACCGCGTCGCTTGCCGGGACGGAGAGGAAGAAAATCTGCGCGCCGCAGCAAGGCTGGTCGACGGCAAGAGCCGTGAAGCGCTGGCCGGGCTCGGCACCTTGTCCGAAGCGCGGCAATTGCTGTTCGCCGCGCTGCTGCTGGCCGACCAGCTGATCGACAAGAAGCAGGAAGGGCCAGTGCCCGCTGTCGACCTGCAGCTCGCTCAACAGGCGCAGGTGCTGGCCAATCGCCTGGAACGGCTGGCCGAAGCCCTTGAGGAACAGGACACGAAG
Organism: Sphingomicrobium sp.; assembly: GCA_045811225.1. Classification (GTDB taxonomy): domain Bacteria; phylum Pseudomonadota; class Alphaproteobacteria; order Sphingomonadales; family Sphingomonadaceae; genus Sphingomicrobium. Next base: position 9,640 of record JBJMUK010000213.1, read on the forward strand.
CCCTAAATAGGGGTGGACGGGAACTGCCCGGTACGTGGCCATAAAATCCCTGAGGCTATTCCTGATCCTAGGGAGCTGTCCCTGCCCGGACCCTGGTCCGGAACACATGGTTCCCACCTGACGTTTGTGGCGTCAGAGGATTTCCGGCAAACGGCCATGGTGGTCCCGTCACCTCCCCTTTTTCCCCAGAAGGACATGCTGCGCAAAGCGGCGATGGATGCGCGTAAGGCGTTCGTCAGGTCCCTCGATGACATGCAGCGCACGCGCCTGGAGCAGGATCTCGCGGAACGGCTGACGTCCCTTTGCGCAAACGCTTCGGTGGTTGCCGGCTATGCTCCAATGGGGAGCGAGATCAGTCCGATGCGCGCGATCGAGGAAGCACGCGCTGTCGGAGCCATCGTGGCCTTCCCTGCATTCAGCGACCCCTCGAAGCCATTCCGCTTCCTTGCGGGGGATCCCTCGTCAGCTGGCCTGTTCGGGATGTCGCAGCCCAGACCGGACGCACCGGCAGTGGAACCCGACCTGGTGCTGGTTCCGCTTGTCGCCATCGACCGGAAAGGGGCTCGCCTTGGGCGCGGCAAAGGGCACTACGACCGGGTGCTCCGCCCCTTGCGGAAATCAGGAGCGCGTCTGATCGGGGTTGGCTGGGCAGTCCAGCGCATCGACGACCTCATTCCCTCGGACGACTGGGATGTGCCTCTCGATGCCTTCGTCACGCCTGCCGGCATCGAAATATTCTGACCGCAGCGGCGGGACGCGAACTTAGCTTAAGTTAATTCACGATCGACGACATATGTTGTGGCGATCGCCGGGGAAATTCCGCAGCTATCCGGGCGAACTTATGCTAAACTGCCGCATCGGCAGGCGAAATATGGGCCCTGGCGACAGAGAGCAACGCTGCTCCCGCCCAAGTATGCGGGAGAATGAGATGAACCAGTCGAACGAGCAGAGTAGCGAGACGGGGCCCCTCGAGCGCCTCGTCCGCAAGCTCCAATATTGGGAGCCGCTCTCGTCGCAGGACTGTGAGGCCATCCGTGCTTTGCCCCACACAATCAAGAAGCTGGAACCCAGTCACTATATCGTGCGGGAATGCGATCGCGCGGAGACCTCGTGCCTCATCGTCTCCGGATTCGCCATGCGACACAAGATCGTTGCCGGTGGCCAGCGCCAAATCGTCGCGATTCACATGGCAGGCGATCTGGTAGATCTTCAAAGTTCGTTCCTGCGTACGGCCGATCATAGTGTGCAGATGCTCACCCGCGGAACGGTCGCCTTGTTCCCCAGGGCAGAGATCCAGAAGATCGCCTTCGAACATCCATCGGTCGGCAAGGCGATGTGGATCGATTCTCTCGTCGATGCCTCGATTCACCGCGAATGGATCGCCAATGTCGGCCGTCGGGATGCGCGCACGCGGATTGCGCACCTGTTCTGCGAGTTCGCCCTTAGGCTGCAGGTGGCCGGGCTCGGCGAGCAGACGGGGTACGAGATGCCCCTCACTCAGGAGCAACTGGCCGACGCGACCGGCCTAACACCGGTCCACGTCAACCGCTCAATCAAGTCGTTGGAAGCGGACCATTTGATTGGGCGCTCGACGCCTCGGTCCATCACGATCAGCGACTGGCGGAAACTCGCCGACTTCGGCGATTTCAACAGCTCCTATCTGCACCTGCAAGACGGAGAGCCGGCACTGGCCCACTGACGCAGTGCCGGAACGGATGGCCAGCGCCGGAGAGCAAGTGCTAAGCGCGGCCAATGCTTGAACCCAATCAGCCATCATGGCGCATGGGCGCCGGGATCGCGATCATTCTCGCACTGATCGCCGTTTGGGCTCTGATCATCTCATTCTTTGCGCCGGCCATCTCCCGATGGCCTGTAATCGTTCAGGCTGGGTTCTATCTGTTTGTAGGAATAGTCTGGATTATCCCCTTGAAACCATTGCTTCAATGGATCGCAACCGGCTCGCTTCGCCCGCCTCGAGACTAGGGGCAATTCGAGCAGTCGGGCTGCGAGATTGAAGCAACCGTCCTAGTTGAGTATAGCACCTAATTCCCAATGGCCCACGTACTGACCCACAATCCCGCGCATGTCTGGCGTGAATACCCGCGTGAGACCATCGCGCTGGGGCTGCTCGGCTTCGTCGCGAGCGCGGCGTTCGCAAGTGCGTCCTACACGGTGCCGTCGGTCACTGGACCGGTCGCGGACAAGATCGAAGCCGTTGCGCCGCCGGCCCCGCCACCCTTGCTGGTT
>JBJMUK010000214.1:0-4129 GCA_045811225.1 Sphingomicrobium sp.
GAACCGCGCCGCGTTCGCTCGCACGCTGCCGCGTGCCACCCAAGGCATATCCCACTTGCGGAAAAGCCTGCGAACGGGTCCCCGCCAGGATGGCGGCGAACTCGTCGACCCGGGCTGTTGCAACCCGCAAGTCCCGGTTGTTTTCGAGGCATTCCGCGACCAAGGCGTTGAGCTGAGGGTCACCAAAGGCCAGCCAGCCAGACTGGTATCCTGCCAGGCCCAGGGATGGGATCGCATTGCCATACCGATAGGCTGGAGGAACGGCGACCTCGGGTTTCTGATAATTGGGGCCCTGGACGCAACCGCCAACCGCGCACGAACAGGCTATGATCAAAGCGGTGCCTGAAAAGCGCGAGCGAGCCGAGACCCAGGAATCATCTAGTTGCACGAATTGTGCCTATGCCGGTCGGGGCTGCATCGTCCGCGGCGGTCATGGCCATCGGCCTGTTCGGCCGGGCCGACAAGAAATTCGGTAGTCACCGAATCCACCTTTCCGCCCTCCCACTTTGGCTCAGCCGGCCAGCAGCAGGAAGCCGCCAGCAAGGTTCAGTATTCACACGGGACGGGCAATGTAGAATCGGGGAATCCCGCAGGACGGCTAGGGAATATTCCTGATGGCTGCCAACCTTGTTGAACGGGCAGGATCTCAACGAGCGTTTCTGGCGAACCGGCGGTTGGGCCGGTCACACCAGATACGCGTCGATAAGAGATCCGCTATTTGAGTTGGGATTTAGGTGTCACGATGCGGACGACCACGCGGCGGGCCTGATCGTCATTTGTCGGCATTGCCTCTCCAGGTGCCGCGGTGCCCTCGCCCATCGCCGATGGCGAAAGTACCCGCCCGGGCTGGATGTGACCGCTTTGACGCAAAAAGCCACTGACTGCGGCCGCGCGCTTCAGGCTGAGGCGCTCATTCGCAGCGGCATTGCCTCGAGGATCCGCAAAACCGAGAATTGAAATGCGGTAATTGCCATATGAGGGCGCCTTCTGGGCCAGCGCCCGCAGTTCATCCTTATATTGATTGGCAATGACCTGGCTCCCGGTCTTGAAATAGACCGTGGCCTCCTGCTGGATCACATATTCATGACCGTCGATAATGGCTTGCCGCAGCTCGGACAGCTGTTCTTGCGTGCCAGCCTTTGCCGCAATGGCGGAGCGCCAGTCGCGTTCCTTGAACTCGATCTTGTTGGCGGTGATTGTCTGCCCCTGTTGATCGCCCTCGACCTTGATGATGAGGCCAGGGATCAGGGTTTTCGCTTCGCGATCCTTTTTGGAAAGGCCGCGCACTTCTTTGATCGTCGTCGTGGGTGTCGTGACGATTGTGAACTCTCCCTCCCGAGTCTTCACTTGGTATCCGTTATCGCCTGCCGAAGTGATAACCGCTTCCGTCTTCACGACTTCGGCCAGAGCCGAGGTCGTCAGCATGAGGCCGGCTGCTAGTAGCGTAAGGCCGCTTGTCTTCAAGCCCATGTCCAGGCTCCTTTCCGAATGAACCGCAAGTGCCGGGCAAGCTAGGGGGTGGGCGTCATCAGCAATATCAGGGACTCTGCGGATAAGCGCTGGGCACATATCCTGACCCGACGATGCCTATAGCGTTGGATGGCGCACGCGCCGTCTGTTGGGCAGAGACCCAGTGTTTTCCCCGATTGCCACCTAACCTCCGCTGCTGCCAATCGCGATTGGCCGAAAGGAGATTTGCCATGTCTGGCCACCGATTAGTTACATTGATTGCTGCGGTTTTGTTTTTGCTTCTGGCCGCGGCCAGCCTTTACCGGTTGCTGGTCGGCTTTCCGGTGACGATTGGCGGCATGGTGGTTGGCCAGGCTGCGACATTTTTCGTATTGGTCATTTCGATCGCGCTCAGCCTGATGCTGTTTCGCGGGCATAAGGCCAACGTCTAGCGATCGGCGGCGGCCGGTTCGGCGGCGTTTCGTCAATTTTGACCAGGTGGAATAATGGACAAAGGCATCTTCAAGGACCGCGAGCAGGCGATGGAGGCGAACTATTTTCGCCAGCAGGATGCCCGGCTGGTCGAGAAATTGCGTCAGGAAGCCCAGCTCGACGACATCGCCCAGGAACTGGCGGCCAAGCTGGAACTGGACAATCCCGAGCTGCTGCTCAAGGTGAGGGAGCTCGGCGTGACCGGGGACACCGCCCCGGCGTTTTTCCTGGCGCCGCTGGTCCAGGTCGCCTGGGCCGAAGGGTCGGTCACCAAGCAGGAGCATGAGACGGTCCTGCGCCTGGCCCGCCAACGCGGCATCGAGGATCCATCGCCAGCCTATGCCCAGCTGGTCGATTGGCTCCGAAACCGACCCGCGGACGCATTGTTCGACACGGCGACCGAGGTGCTGCGATACGGCTTTGGCGTCTTGCCGCCCAAGGAAAGGGACGAGCGCATCAAGCGCGTCGTCGATGCCTGCCATGAAGTCGCGGCCGCATCGGGCGGCGGCCTCATTTCGCTGCTCGGCCTTGGCACCGCGGTCTCCACCACCGAAGCCTCGATGCTCGAAACCATGACCAGGACACTCAGAAAACACGATTGACTGGGCGGAGATGGCGGTTTCAACGGCCCCGTCAGGGCAATTACCGATACAGGGCGCTCTGACTGACTGTTACTCGCTTGGACCATGTCGAAACCCATTTACCGCATGTCGCCGACACTTGAGATCGAGCAGCTCGAAGCGGGCCTCCGGATGTTTGATCAAGCGGACTTTGAGCCCACGGCATTTTGGGACGATAACGTGGCCACCTTCAAGCAGACCCTCCTCGTCGCATTGCGCGAAACAACGGATGCGCTCGCATCGAACGGCATCCGCGTCGGCCGGCGCGCCGATCTAAAAGATCAAATTAAGGCCCTGCAAAGTTTCGTAGAGCTGGCGGATTGGTATGTGGCGATGCGCGCGTATCGCACAGCTCATCGCAATCAGATCCAGTAGCTCGCTAAAGTCCGAGGATCGCCGACGTGCTGCGAGCTATGACGCGCTCCTCGTCGGTCGGCAGGACCCAAATTGGAATTTGTGAATTGGGCCCGTCAATCCTGCTTTCATGAGTCGCGTTGGCATCCTCGTTCAGGCTCGCACCAAGCCAGGCGCAACCAGCAACCACCTCGCTTCGAGTCTTGATGTCGCGTTGCCCAATGCCCCCCGTGAAGACGAGCCCGTCCAGCCCACCGAGAGCGGCCGAAAGCGAGCCAATTTCACGAATGATGCGATAAATGAACAGGTCGATGGCTTCCCTGGCCCGGCCGTCATCAGAAGCGCGCAATGTTCGCATGTCGGACGAAATTCCCGAGACGCCGAGCAATCCCGATTGCTTGTAGACGAGGGTTTCTATCGCCCGGGCATCCATGTTCCGCTCATCCATCAGGTAGATGAGGACCCCTGGATCAATCGATCCGCAACGGGTGCCCATCATCAATCCTTCGACCGCAGTGAAACCCATTGTGGATGCGACGCTGCGGCCTTTGTGGACGGCGCACAAGCTGGCGCCGTTGCCGAGATGAGCAATGATGATTCGCTTGTCCGCGTACTCCGGCGCAACTTCCTTCATCCGGCCGCTTACATATTCGTAGGAAAGGCCGTGAAAGCCGTAGCGACGGATCCCCGCCTCAGAAAGTTCGCGCGGAATGGCAAAGGCCTGGGCCAGATGCGGCTGCGCCTGATGGAAGGAAGTGTCGAAGCAAGCGACCTGCCGGATGCTGGGCATCTTCTCCGCAATTGCCTTGATTGGTGCCAAATTGTGAGGCTGATGGAGCGGTGCCAGCGGGCAAAGCTTCTCCAGTTCACCAATAATGTGCCCGTCGATCTGCACCGGCGCCGCAAAGAGCGTCCCGCCATGAACTACCCGATGGCCGACCCCTGCTACCGTCGATCCGGGCAAGGCTTGCCGAGCCATTTCAAGGATCGCAGCCATGGCCTCGAAATGGCCAAACCCTTCGGGGGGCCAGCTGCGTTCGGGGAGGTCGGCCCCATCCCCATCGCTGGCCGTCAAGCGAGGCGAAACGCCGATCTGCTCGACCTGGCCGCGCAACAGCAATGGCTCGTCGCCCTCGCTGTCATAAAAAGCGAATTTGACGCTCGACGAGCCGGCATTCACTACCGCGATGCATTCGGCCATGTGGAGTTTCCCT
>JBJMUK010000215.1:0-3411 GCA_045811225.1 Sphingomicrobium sp.
GCGTCCCGATGAACAAGGATATGTAGGTTTGGGTGACGAAGCGGACGAGCTTGTTCGGGCTGAGCGCAAGGCCGAAAACCCCGATCCCGCCAACCAGGCCCGTCACCGTGATCGTGGCGGAGAGCAGGATCGTATTGCGCAGGCCTTTCACGATCTGGGGCCAGTAACTGATCAGGTCGGCGAAGAAGGGGAAGGCGTCGATTTGCATCCTAACCTTCGCCGCCGAAGAATTCGTCGATGACCGGTTCCGATTCCCTGTCGAGCAGGTTTTCGATGCGATCTTCGGCGTACACCCTGCCGCGATCCAGAAACACCACCCGATCGGAAATGTATCTTGCGAGACTGAGATCGTGAGTGACGCAGAGGATCGTTGCATTATCGAGGTAGAGGCGATTGATCAGCGTCACGACCTCGCGAACCATGATTGGATCAAGCGCGGAGGTCGGCTCATCGAAGAACAGGACCTTCGGATCCATGGCCAGAGCGCGGGCGATCGCGACGCGCTGGCTCTGTCCGCCGGAAAGCGCCGCCGGATACGCATCGCGTTTTTCGGCCATGTCCATGCGATCGAGCTCGTGCAGCGCACGTTCCTCCGCCTCGCGCTTCGGGATCTTTCGCAAACGACGCAGGGCAAGCGTGACATTGTCCAGAACCGACAGGTGGCGGTAGAGCGCGAAATTCTGGAAGACGAAGCCGATCCGGCTGCGCAGCGCCCGAACGTCGACACCGGCAAGCGTGACATCCTCTCCGTCGAACAGGATCGCTCCCGAAGTGGGCTCGATGAGCCGGTTGAGGCAACGCAGCAACGTCGACTTGCCGCAGCCAGACGGTCCCATGATGACTTTGGCCTCGCCTTCCTCGAGGTCGAAGCTGACGCCGTCGAGCACGGTCCTGTCGCCGTAGGACTTCACCAAATTTTTGACTTCGAGAAGGGCCATCTTTGTCTGCGTCTCACTCCTGCGCGAAGCCAAGGACGCTGTAGCGCTTCTCGATCGAACGGACGGCGACCAGCAGCAGGCGGTAGATGGCGAAATAGAGAAGACCGATCGCGGCATAGATTTCGATGCCGCGCATGGTCGTGGCCACGAGCGCCATCGCCTGCTTGGTGATCTCGGGGATGCCCACCGTGTAGGCAAAGGGCGAAAATTTGAGCACGGTGGTCAGTTCGTTGACCATGCCCGGCACCGAAAAGCGCAGCATCTGGGGAATCTCGATCAGCCGCAATGTCTGGAACCGGGTGAAGCCCATCGATTCCGCAGCGAGGACTTCGTTCGGGTTGACGGCAGCCAACGCCCCACGGAACACCTCCGACAGATAGGCGCCCGCAATGAGGCCGAGGCTGAGCATCATCGCGAGCAGCGGCGGCACGTCGATCCCGATGCCGGGCAATCCGAAGAAAACGATGAACAAGAGCACCAGCATCGGAATGCCGCGGAGCACATAGACCAGGGTGGAAAGCACCCAGGATAGCCAGGCGCCCCCGAGCTCACGAGCGATCGCTATGCCAAGGCCGACGAGGAGGCCAGTCCCAGCGCAACTCAAGGTGACCAGGAGCGTGTAGCCGGCGCCCCTGAGCAGCGTCAGCAGGATATCGACGAACGTCACGCGGCTCTACCTAAGAGCCTAGGTCATCCACTTGTCGATGATCGCCTGCCGCTTTTCCGGCCCCAGCTCGTCGAGATATTTGTCGAAGTCGGCGCGCAGCGTCGATCCCTTGGGGAAGGCGAAACCGAAGCGATCGATTCCCTCCCAGACATAGCTGTCCTGGATCGGCAGCTTCTTGCGGTAAACTGAGGCAACCGTGCCGTCGAGGAAGACCAGATCGACCTGGCCGTTCTGCAAGTCGGTCAGGGCTTCGTTGTAGCTCGGATAGAGCTTCACCTGGTCGGTCTTGTAAATGCCCTTGGGTTCGAGCTCGGTCTTGATGAAATCCATATAAGCCATGCCGCGCGGAAAGCCGATGGTATAGTTCTTCAGCGTATCGAGATTGGCGAGCTTGATGTTGCGGCTCTTCATGCTCACCAGGTTCCAGCTGTTGTCCATATAGGGCTTGGAGAAATCCATGACCTTCTTGCGGGGCTCGGTGATCGATATCCCGGAGAAAGCCACGTCCGCCTTCTTGCTGACGACGGCGCCGAGCATGCCCTGCCAGTCATAGGCGGTGATCTTCATCGTGCAGCCGCGCGCTTTGCAATAGCCATCGAACAGGTCGTAATCGAGGCCCTTGGTCTGGCCGTTTTCCTCAAACAGATTGGGCGGGGAAGCGGGCGTCACGGCGACATTGATCACCTTCGGCGCGGAACCGCTCTGCTGCTTTCCGCAACCGCCAATTGCGATGAATGCCAGGCCGAGCGCGAACGAGGCGAGGAGTGTACGGCGTCTCATCTTGGTGTCCCCCTGTTTGAAATATAAGGCGGCGTGAAAGGAAAGAAGTCGTCCAGCCCGGCCTGATCCAGAGCGTCGCGCACCGTTTCGCCGCCACGCACGAAATCGAGGTTCCTTTGGCCGCCCTTGAGCGACCTGGCGAGCCGCAGGATGGCGCGAATGCCGCCAAAATTAACGAAATCCAGCTGTTCCAGGTCGATGGTTACGGATTTGGTCCCGGCGTGAAGCCGCTGTTCGACGGCCGAGGCGAAGCTGCTCCCATCGGCTGCTTCCATCCGACCCTGGGGCCGAGCGATCAACCGCTCCCCCTCCTCCAGAAACTGGACCTGCATGACGCGATTCCAGTCGTAGTTTTAACGTTCATGCCGCATTGCTTGGATGGAAGTAAAGGCCGACGCTCCTACGGGTTTACCGCCGTGATGCGCACCGGGCCCAGCGCCGTGCACCGCGAGTTGAGGCAGCTGTGGTCGAACCACACCTCGCCGTCGCCGATCATCGCGCCCTGGTCGCGGGTGAACAATTGGGCGGGGCGCTGGACGAGGATCGCCTGGCGCACGCGCGGCGTAAAGATGCGGTCGAAGTCGCGCTGGACCGAACGCGCGTTGGGATAGAAGCGCGAGCGGCCGCTGGAGTTCACCCGCAGCGGGAAGCCGATGAGCTTGATCACTGCTCCGCGATCGTTCGCCCGGATGGCTGCCTGGAGGCGCCTGACAAAAATCGCGTAAGCGGAATTGTCCGCGGCATCGGCGCTTCTGGCGGCCTTGCTCGCGGCCCGCTCCGGCGACGGTTGGGCCATGCGTGTGCCGGTCACGATGAGTTCGCCGACCGCTTGCTGGTTCGCGCCGCTCTCCGCGACCACGGGTGCCGCCTGGGTTGCGGGTGGCGGCGGGGGAGCCGGCGCATACATCGCTGGAGGCGGCGGTGCTTCCTTGGCGGGTTCGTCGTTTGCGGGAGATCCGATGTTGTTGCTTGGCTCCGGAGCGACCGTAGCTGGTGGCGCCTCCGCGGCCGGTGACGGCGCAGTCG
>JBJMUK010000216.1:0-19298 GCA_045811225.1 Sphingomicrobium sp.
AGCCGACCGAGAGAGCTATTGCCAAAGTGCTGGAAGCCCACGGGCGTGTCGCTCGGAGGATTAGCAATCCACACCTCGCTGCTTTGACACCTGATAGCTCCGCCCAGTTTCTGACCACGGGCACCTGCGACTGCGGCACCATCTTGGGCAGGACGCAGCCGAGCCAGCTCGAAGTGGCAGAAACGCACGCACGCCAAGGACATTCGGCGACTGCGACGGAAGGGGTGGAGCGACAGTAAGATAGAGCGCAGCCTTGCGGACAAAGAGGCGGCGCTTGCGACAACCACGTGTCGGAAGCCGACGGATACCTTGGAGCTTTGGTCGAACGTCATCAGCCGTCTGGTGTCGCATGGAAAAGCGAGCCAGGTCGGTTTGTTCCTCCACTCGTATAGTGGGGGCTTGGAGGACGAGCCTCTCGACTCCAAAGTTCGTCACGCACCAGCTGGTCTGCCGGTAGCCGATACTCTTCGGACTCTGGAGGAGGACGAACTAGTCTTCTTCAGTTGAAGTACTCGAACGTCCGTTTTGGGTCGAAAGCAGACACTAGCTTTGTAGCTCAGAACCCCGGTTTCGGGCGGCCCAGGCAAAATGAACGGATAGCTGGATCAGGCGAGCTTTAGGTCAGGCGCCTACGACCGCGATGGGCGCAAAACGGAGTTTAGTTACTTAGCTGCACCGAAATTTGCCAATGATCTGAGTGCCCATCATTGTCGTGTACGGTGCGCCATCCCCCAACAATGTCGCGGATTCGCCTGTCAGCGGCCATTTTGATGAACTTGTGAGCGGTCGGGGCGGCTGCGATAAACGCTCGGATGAAGCATTGGACCGAGCTCTCCACCACCCGGGATCAAACGCCTTGCTCCGCGCGGTCAGCAATTTTCCGACTAGGGGCCTTGGTCGCCTGCAGCGCCGCGCTGATCTCGTGCCAACACTCGGCAGAAGGTTCGCCTGAGGTCCCTGGCCAACACGCCAATTCGTCGTCGGCGGCCCTCAACGGGGCATTGCCCGACGAGTGCAGCCAATATCCTGGCTATCCCAAATTCCGGACCGAGCTGCAGCACGCCGTCGCCGGCAAGAGTGGCGAGGCCTTACGCGCTCTTTTTCACCCCACTGGTGCGATGCGGGTGAATGGCATTGGTGGGCGAGCCAGCACGCCTGATTGGGGCTTCGGACGGCCGGAAGCGGAAACTGTCTGGGCTGAGCTTGAGGAAATCGTCGCTCTGGGTTGCGCCTCCCGAGATGGAAAACTGTATCTACCGGCCATGTCGGCAGAGGGGGCCGAAGCGGATCAGTTGGTGGTTCTGAAAAGCGCGGACGTTCACGCCCTGCCACGCGAAAACGCACCAATCTTGCGCAGCACCCGGCACGGCGATCGATTGATGGCTTACATCCATGATCAGCCAGCCGGGTGGACGCAGGTCCTGGTCAAAGAGCGGGTGGGATACGTCCGCACGGAAGCCGTGCGTAGCCCCTCCTCGTTCCGGCTGGTGCTCGTTCCATTTGAAGGCGGCTGGCGGATCAGAGAATTCGGCGACGGCGTGTAATTACCCGCCCTCCCGCGGCCTCAGCGTTTCCCGCTTGGTGTCTCCCGTTTCGAAGGCCCTTCCACCTTGAGGGTTCCGATCCGCACTTCGCCATTGTGTCCGCGCTGCAGGTCGAGGTCGATGCCCTCTTCCCTTTCGGTTGGACGTCCCCAGTCGCGGATCAGGCGGGCCGTGACGCGCGAAGATCCATTCGGGTCCAGCCGATCCGAGGCATAGACATTGGCACGAACCGTGTAGCGGCCGTCGGCAGCCCGCCGCAGGAAATATTCTTCCGGCCCGAAACCCGAAGTCATGTCGTCGGAAAGATGACCGCCGATCAAAGTGCGCGGATTTCTGTAGATCGCGCGCTCGCCGTTCGGTTCGTCGACCCATAGATCGATATCCGCAGCGTCGTTCGACCAATCGAGAACCACTCGAACGTCGCTCGCGAGGTTCCTGACGAGCCGCGGGTCAAGCGGAGCACTTCCGCCGAGCGCCTTCAGCCGCGGAAGAAAGGCATTGGCTTCGTTCAAAGAGATCATATCGATTCCGCGCCAACGAATATCCATCGGCGACAGTGCGATATCCGTCAGAAGCGATATTGCTTTCTCCAGGTCCGCACGCGCTCCGTTGCCGGCCAGTGTAGCGCGCCGCGCCAGTGCAAGCGCTAGCAGGCGGCGGGGTTGCGGGTGGCTCGGGTCCAGCATCGCTTGCCGCTCGCGCAGCGCGATCGCGAGGTCGAACTTGCCCCAGCGCTCAAGCCGGGCAGCAACCATGCCGACCGTGATCTCGTTCGCCGTCGGAAGATCGAGAGCGGAGAGCAAGACTTCCAGGGCAAGGTCGTTGCGGCTCCTCCGGGCAAGCCAGTCGGCCGTGTCGAGATAGAAGGACGGAACGTCCCCCGCTTTCTTCTCCCAGTCCGCGAAGACGGCGTCGAACGCGGCCGGATCCGCGTCGAAGGCATTCAGATAATCGCGGTCCGGGCGCCATGCCGACACAGCGATCTGGATGTCCGGCCTCGCCGGCGCAGCGTTCGCGCGGGCGGCCGGCGCGCGCGCGCCTGTGACTACGATATCGTTGGCCAATTCTGCCACCGCCGGCGGGGGCGGTGCAGGAGGCGGCGGTGGAGGAGGCGGCCCGGCCATGGCTGCCTGTCGTTCGCTTTTTGCCTCATCGGGACGCTTCGGCTTCGCATTGAGGTCGAAGGATTTCTCCCACCAGGAGACCTGCTCCTGCCAATCCTTGAGCACCACGTCGAACCGCTTAGCCTTGGCATCCGCTTCGTCTTCCGCCGCCTCCGCTGCCAATTGCGCCCATTCAGCACGCCGTGTGTAGGTTGCCGACGGCTCGATCTTGTTAAGGACATAGTCCTCCGGCCGCTCAAGGACCGTGAAGGACAATGACGGACTCGCGACCGAGTAGCGCCGTGACATGGCGACGAACGAGGTTCGGTCGGCAACGCTATCAATGGCGGCCAGGCGATTGGCCGCGAGCAGTGTGCCTTCCCCGTCAAACCGTGTGGGATCGGGCGAGGCGAAGCGAAGCTGCACCGTATCGCCGATGCGGACCCGCACGGCTCCAGAAGCCGGAGCCCTCACAGCGATCCGCCACTCTCCCGAACCTGCGGGAAGGTTGATGAAGTCGGTTCGCGCACCATCTTCGGTGTTGACCGCAGTCACTCTCGGCGCTCGCCAATCGACCTGCCCGGTACCCGCCGGAATAATCAGGCCGCCGGTCGCCTGCGTCATCACGCCGAGCCGGGCGAAGTCGCCATTCTTCGGCGCGATAGCGAAGACCTGGCACGGCAAGGCTGGAGGGGAAGACGTATCGAGCGTTGAGCGGCCGTCCGACACTAGCAGGCATACCTGCGCCGGACCGTCCCCCGCCACGCCAGCGAAGGTCGTTGCGCCGCTATAGCGCACGGCGTCGACCTTGCGTTTCAGCTCCTCCGCATTCGTCAGAGTCGCGCGCTCTGGCGCTCCCGAAGAGAATGCCACCCACTCGATCGTGTCCGGTCGCAAGTCCTCGATTGCTTCAAGGATGCGGCTCAGCTCGGACGCGTGATCGTGATCCCGCCGCGATCTCGACCGGTCCCAATAGACACGCAGTGTGCCGCCTTGAGCATTAGGTGTCCGGGGCAGGCTTCCTGCCAGCTGCCAATAGGCTTCGCCCGTGGAATGCCTGCTAGCGATTGCGTCGCGTGAACGCGGCGCGTCGATCCGCAAGACGTCGTCGATCGCTCCCGTGCCCTGTAGGTAGGTTAGACCGACTGTCTCACGGCTTTTCTGCCTCCCGAGTTGCACCTTCGGTGTGCTGCGCACGCCCGGCTCAGAAACACGAATGCTCCAGCCCTCACTCGCGCCGGCAAAGTGCAGCGGAAGCTGATAGTCCCCGCTGAGCGGAGTCACGAACCGAAGCCGCAACCGCCTTCCTTTCTGGGCGTCGACTGGGAAGATGCGAGTGTTGAACCCGCCCGCCTGATCGACCTCGCCCAGGCCCGGATCGACGTTCTTGCGGACCTGCTGCTCATACGCGGCGCGGGCGGTCGATTGATCGACCAAGGATGCATCGACCATGCCGCCATTCACGTCGAGCGCGTAGCCTGTGACGATGGACCCGGGCGGAAGATCGATGTGGACCCGGCCTTCGAGCGGTGTCCCGGCCATCCGCGCCGGAGCGAACAGCTGCATGTCCATGACCGTCTCGGCAATGCCGCCGCGCAGCTGAACATTGACGTCCAGCTTCCGAATGTCGAGATCGACGGCGTGGGCTGCATCGTTGATGCCGCGGACCAGCGCTTTCACCGATGGGTTTTTTGGAAGAGTGGCAGCGCTCGTCGACACGGGCCTGGAGTTCTGAGTTGCGGCTTCAGCAATCGTCGCAATCGCCAACCCAAGACCGATCGCGGTCGCACACTTCAATCCACGCATCTACGCCCCCAACTCGCCGTTCGATCGGAGTTAAACCGACCGAGAATTAACGGCAGGTTGATCGTGCGAGATCGGCGCTGAGGAGTTGGGCGGGCGGTGACCCGGATCTAACGCTCGCCGGTTTCTGGGACGAGCTCTTCTCGACGCGCCCAGTCCTTGTTGATCGTGAGCGCTGCCAACGTGCAGATCACGCCCGACAGGAGGTAGAGGCCGACGGACCAGAGCCCGAGACGACTGGCCAGGAACAGTGCGACGAGCGGCGCAAATCCGGCCCCGATGAACCACGCCGAGTTGGATACGATCGCGGCACCCGTATACCGATGGACCGACGGGAAATTGTTGTTCACCACGCCTGTGGACTGGCCGAACGACAGGCCGAGCAGGACGAAGCCGCCGAACATGTAGACGACTTCACCGACCTGGCCCGCGCTGAGCAATTGCGGTGCGAACCCGCTGTATGCACCGATCAGGATTGCCGAGACGCCCAACACCGCACGGCGACCCACGCGGTCGGCGATGATGCCGGACGCCAGGATTGCCCCAATGCAGACAACCGCCCCCATCGCCTCGATGATCAGGAAGCGCAGCGGCTCCACATCTTCGAACAGCCGGACCCAAGACAGCGGGAAGACGGTGACGAGGTGGAATAATGCAAAGCTCGCCAGTGGCGCAAAAGCGCCAAGGGCAATCGTGCGCCATTCCGCAGCAAGCGTCCGGAACGGCGGCGATGGCTGAAGCTCCCGGTTCTCGAACAGTCGCTCGAACTCTGGAGTGGCGACAAGCCTGAGCCGGGCAAAAAGCGCGACGACGTTGATCGCAAGGGCAACAAAGAACGGATAGCGCCAGCCCCAGGACAGGAAGTCCGTCTCATTCAGAAGCGCCAGGAAATAAGCGAAGAGCGCCGAGGCAACCAGGAGCCCCAGCGGCGCGCCAAGCTGCGGGATCATCGAGTACCAGCCGCGCCGCGCTTCGGGCGAGTTCAGCTGCAGCAGCGACGGAAGCCCGTCCCACGCGCCGCCAAGAGCTATCCCCTGTGAAAGGCGGAACAGCGCCAGTAGCCAGATAACGATCGAGCCGACCTGATCGTAGCTCGGCAACAGAGCGATCGCCATCGTCGACCCGCCGAGCAGGAACAAGGCAATCGTCAGCTTGACGCCGCGGCCGTGGTTCTGATCGATCCAGGTGAAGATGAGCGTCCCGATGGGACGGCCGACGAACGCCAGAGCGAAGAGGGCGAACGAATAGAGTGTTCCCGTTAGCGCATCCACATACGGGAAGATCAGCTGCGGGAACACCAGCACGGATGCGATCGCGTAGACGAAGAAGTCGAAGAACTCCGCGGTTCTTCCAATGATGACGCCAATGGCGATTTCACCAGGGCGAACTTCCCCATGCCGGGCGTTCACTACTCTCGCGTCCCGCTCGAGCGGCGTCGAATCAGAAACAGTGGAAGGCGCCGTCATCGGGCGGATATCTCCATCAGTGCACAATCCTTTTGCTCCGGCTCAGAAGCACGGCGCAATAGGGTTCTTCACGATAGTCTTGCACGCGGCCATCTGCTTTGACATCGATCAAAGTCTCGATTGTTGGTTCAGGCTACGGGGGTCGGATGCTGCAGCATTTGAAAGGTCGGGCGCGGAGTTCACGCGCCTTGATGCTCCTTCTTCCGCTTTTCCTTCTGTCCGCCTGTGAGCGCGCTGTGCTCAACCCGGCTGGCGAAGTCGCGCGGCAGCAACGCGACATCATCTATATATCGACGGCGCTGATGCTTCTGATCATCGTTCCGGTGATCATCCTGATCGTGGTCTTCGCCTGGCGGTACCGCAAGGGGAAGGGCGGCACGTACGATCCCGATTTCCACCATTCGACAGCACTTGAACTAGTGATCTGGTCGGCGCCCCTGATGATCATCATCATCCTAGGCGCACTGACCTGGTCCAGCACTCACCTTCTTGACCCGTTCCGTCCGATCAACCGGGTTGCGACCGACCAAGAAGCTCACGCAGCGACCGAGCAGCCGCTTCGGGTTCAGGTTGTCTCGATGGATTGGAAGTGGCTGTTCATCTACCCGGAGCAGGGCATCGCGACGGTCAACGAGCTGGTTTTGCCGGTCGGCCGGCAAGTCCGTTTCGACATCACCTCGACGAACATGATGAGTACCTTCTACGCGCCGACGATGGCCGGAATGATCTACGCCATGCCGGGAATGCAGAGCACGCTTCACGCGGTGCTTGACCGGCCGGTGAGTGCCGAAGGGTTCTCCGGAATGTACACCGGCGCCGGCTTCGCCGACCAAAGGTTCAAGCTGTATGGCGTCCCAACAGCCCGTTTCGACCAGTGGATTGGGGAAGCGAAAGCTTCCGGAAAGGCACTAAACCTGGCGACCTACCTGCAGCTGGTGAAACCAAGCGAGAAAGTGCCCCCGATGCATTTTGCAGCCGTCGACGGTGACCTGTTTCGCCGCATCCTGGAACGCTGCGTCGAGCCGGGCAAGCCCTGCATGACCGATGTCATGGCGCACGACCGGAAGACAGGCGGCGGTCATCCGCACGACGTTCGCCCTGGTGCGGGAATGCCCCCCGGTCGCCAATCCGCGCCACCGCATGGCCAACAGCCGGAAGGTGCGATCTTCAAGTCGCCTGAGGAAAAGGGATCGGGGCCCAACGTGACCAAGCCCACTCACCCCAACGCATCGCCGGGGGTCAAGAAACCCGGCGCTCAGGAAAACCGCAACATGTCCGCCGTCATCCCAGTTAAGCCGCCGCTCTCCGCGTCGGTCGCCAACGCCTGAGCCCCGGGAGCCGCTGTGTCCGACTCGTCCCTCGCCAAAGTCATCTTCGGTCGCCTCACCTGGGAATCCTTCCCGCTCCATGAGCCAATCTTGCTCGGCACGTTCATCGTCGTGGTGTTGCTTGGGGCGGGCATCGTCGCGGCGGTGACCAAGTTCCGGCTGTGGGGCTGGCTTTGGCGCGAGTGGTTCACCACCGTCGACCACAAGAAGATCGGCGTCATGTATATCATCCTGGCCATCATCATGTTGCTGCGCGGCTTTTCCGACGCACTGATGATGCGGGCCCAGCAAGCGGTCGCCTTCGGAGCCAACGAAGGATATCTGCCGGCCCACCACTTCGATCAGATCTTCACCGCCCACGGGACGATCATGATCTTCTTCGTCGCGATCCCCCTGATCTCAGGAGTCATCAACTTCGTGATGCCGCTTCAGATCGGTGCACGCGACGTCGCCTTTCCCTACCTGAATAGCCTCAGCTTCTGGCTCACAGCCGCGGGCGCAGCGCTCGTGATGGTCAGCCTCTTCGTCGGTGAGTTCTCGACCGCCGGCTGGCTCAACTATGTCCCCGTGTCGAACCTGCAGAACAGTCCCGGCACGGGTCCCGATTATTATCTGTGGGCGCTGCAAATCGCCGGCGTCGGGACGACTCTGTCCGCAATCAACATGGTCACGACGATCATCAAGATGCGCGCGCCCGGAATGACGATGATGAAAATGCCGGTGTTCTGCTGGACCTCGTTGTGCAGCCAGGTGCTTGCAATCGCCATCTTCCCCGCCCTCACCGGCGCGTTCGCGCTACTGATGCTGGACCGCTACGTCGGCACCAACTTCTTCACCAACGATCTTGGCGGAAACCCGATGATGTACTGGAACCTCGTCTGGGTGTGGGGGCACCCCGAGGTTTACGTGCTGATCCTGCCGGTGTTCGGCATCTATTCGGAAGTGACCTCGACGTTCACCGGCAAGCGTCTGTTCGGCTATACGTCGATGGTCTACGCGACCGTCGTCATCACCATCCTCAGCTATCTCGTCTGGCTGCACCACTTCTTCACGATGGGGTCGGGGGCGAGCGTCAACAGCTTCTTCGGAATTGCGACGATGGTGATCTCGATCCCCACCGGGGCCAAGATCTTCAACTGGCTGTTCACGATGTACCGGGGCTCGATCCGGTTCGAGCTGCCGATGATGTGGGTGGTCGCGTTCATGCTGACATTCGTGGTCGGCGGCATGACGGGCGTGCTGCTTGCAGTGCCGCCCGCGGACTTCGTCCTGCACAACTCCCTGTTCCTGGTCGCGCATTTCCACAATGTGATCATCGGCGGCGTCGTGTTCGGATTGTTCGCCGGGATCGAATATTGGTTCCCGAAGGCCTTCGGCTTCAAGCTGGACCGAAAGTGGGGCCTTGTGCACTTCTGGGGATGGGTGATCGGCTATTGGGTCGCCTGGACGCCGATCTACATCGTAGGCCTCATGGGCACCACGCGCCGGATGCGATACCTCGAGGACCCGTCGCTTCAGCCATGGTTCGTGATCGCCGCAGTGGGGGCGGTCATCATCCTCATCGGCATCCTTGGGTTCGTCATCCAACTCGCGGTGAGCATCAAGAACCGCGAGAAGCTGCGGGATACGACCGGCGACCCGTGGAACGGTCGGACACTGGAATGGTCGACGTCCTCTCCGCCCCCATCTTACAACTTCGCGTTCACGCCCGTGGTTCACGACCTCGACGCCTGGTACGATATGAAGAAGCGCGGCTACACGCGACCAATCGGCGGCTATCGCCCAATCCACATGCCGCGGAACACCGGGACCGGCGTCATCCTGTCCGGCCTCGCCGCGGTGCTCGGCTTCGGAATGATATGGTATATGTGGTGGCTCGCGGCGGTTGCCTTCGCCGGCCTCGTCGCGGTCGCGATCGGTCACACTTTCAACTACGACCGCGATTATCACATCCCCGCTGACGACGTTGAGCGGGTCGAGAGCGAACGCACGCGTAACCTCGTAGTGGCGGAGGCTTAGGCAATGGCGACCACTTACGTCGACGAACCCGCCAAGGAGGACATTCCTGCGTTCCACCTGGCGCAGGAGGACGATCACGGTCACGGCACCGGAAGCCCGACGGTCCTCGGCTTCTGGATTTACCTGATGAGCGATGCGCTGATCTTCGCGGCGCTGTTCGCGACGTTCGGCGTGCTCAGCACCAGCTACGCCGGAGGCCCCAGCCCCAGGGAGATTTTCGAACTTCCTCTCGTTGCGCTCAACACGGCGATCCTGCTGGTCAGTTCAATCACCTACGGCATGGCAATGCTGGCGATGGAGCGCGGATCGATACGCACGACGCAGCTGTGGCTTCTGGTCACCGGTGTGCTCGGCGCAGCGTTCGTCGGGGTGGAATTGTATGAATTCGCCAACCTGATCGCCGAGGGCGCTACTCCGCAGCGCAGCGGATTCCTGTCCGGCTTCTTCACGGTGGTTTCGACCCATGGCCTCCACGTCACGATCGGCATCATCTGGATCCTGGTGATGATGGTGCAAGTGGGGCAGCGCGGACTCATCCTGGAAAACAAGCGCCGGCTGCTTTGCCTCAGCATGTTCTGGCATTTCCTGGACGTCGTGTGGATCGGCGTCTTCAGCTTCGTCTATCTTCTGGGAATGGTTCGATGAACCCGAACGACGCCAACTTGGACCAAAGCCTCCATTCCCACGGGGACACGCAGGGTCACGGGTCCATGCGCAGCTATCTCGTCGGCTTCTTGTTGTCGGTGGTGCTTACGGCGATCCCATTCTGGGCAGTGATGAGCGGCGCCTTGAGCCCCGCCGCCACAGCGGTGGTGATCATCGCAGCGGCAATCGCACAAATCCTGGTCCACACGGTCTGCTTCCTGCACGTGACCACCAAGGCCGAGGGCGGCTGGACCCTGATCGCCTATGTATTCACCGCTGTGTTGCTGCTGATCCTGATCGCGGGTTCGCTGTGGATCATGTACCACATCAACACGAACATGATGCCCGGGATGATGACCGGCGAGGTGAGCTACACACCGTGACGCGGGAATGGAGGAAGTATGGCTTCCTCCTTGCGCTCTGCCTTTCGTGCATGGTTCTGTTTGCCGCCCTCGGCGTGTGGCAGATTCACCGGCTGGGGTGGAAGCTCGCACTGATCGATCGCGTGAACTCGCGGATCCATTCCCCCGTGCTTCCGGCGCCAGGACCGGCCGATTGGAACACTCTAACGCGAGAGAACGCCGAATATCGGCGCGTCCAGGTCGGAGGCGTTTTCCAGCATGACAAGGAGACCCTGGTTCAGGCGGTGACGGATTATGGCGCCGGATTTTGGGTGATGACCCCATTGCGGGCGGACTGGGGCACGGTGCTCGTCAACCGCGGCTTCGTTGCGGCGGATCGCAAGACGCCTCGGAGCAGGCGCGGCGGTCAGTTGCAGGGGCGAGTTTCAGTCCAGGGACTGCTTCGCTTCACGGACCCGGGCGGCGGTTTCCTTCGCAAGAACGCCCCGGGGCAAGACCGATGGTACTCCCGTGACCTCGCTGCAATCGCCCGCGCGAGAGGGCTCGGCTCGGTCGCACCCTACTTCATCGACGCGGGCCCGGATCCAGTGGCGGGTGGCTGGCCGAAAGGCGGACTTACGGTCGTCCGGTTCCGCAACGCGCACTTGATCTATGCACTAACCTGGTTTGGACTGGCCCTGTTGTCCGCCTTTGGCGCAACCATCGTTTTCCGGCGCAGGGGCGCCGCGTAGATCCCTGCCTCTTCTCGCCTATTCCTTCCCCTCGCCGGGGATCGGTGTCGGCGTGTGCAATGTGCCTATGACGTAGAGACGCTTCACTAGCACCAGAGTTACCACCGCCATGGGCGCGGCCAGGATTACGCCCAGCGTCCCGAACAATATTCCGAAGCCGATCAAGGAGAAGAGCAGGACCACGCCCGGCAGGTCGACGGCATATTGCTGCACCAGGGGCGTCAGCAGGTTGCCCTCGAACTGCTGCACCGCGAGATAAAGCAGCATCACCCAGATGGTCGTGTCCGGTCCCATCGCAAGGGACAGCAGCACAGCAGGGATCGCGGCGATGATGGGACCCGCAAATGGAATAAACTCCAGCAGGCCGGCAAGCAGGCCAAGCACGAAGGCCGACGGCATGCCGAGCAGCCACAGGCCAAAGCCGGTCAGAAGCCCGACCACCAGCATCGCGATCGCCTGCCCCTTAAGCCACAGTCGCAGTGCTCGCTCCGACTCCAGCATGGCTTCCGCGGCTAGCTTGCGCTTTGCGGGGGGCACCAGCTTGATGACGCCGGTGCGGTAGAAGTTTGGCTGGGTCGCCAGATAAATGCCGGCAAAGATGACGACGACCATGTCTGCAACACCGCTGCCAACGGAAAGCAGGGTCCTTCCGAAGCCGGACAGGCTACCGCCCCCCGGGGTGCTGATGCTGGCGGCGAGCCGCTCCAGCTGATTGCCAAGACCGAAGTCGCCGATCCTCTGCTCAAAGGTTTTCCACGCCTGCGGCAGATTGTCGCGCAGCGTTACAAACTGCTCCCCGACATGGGACCCGAACAGGGCGATTAGTCCGCCAATAGATCCAAGCACGAGCAGGATCGAAAGCGCAGTCGAGGCGCTGCTCGGTAGCTTCGTATATTTGCAAATGGTGTCAGCGACTGCGCGGAAGATGGACGCGACCACGACCGCGCCGAACAGCATCAGCAGCATCGTTCGCAGCTGCCAGATCAAGAAAAAGAGGGCGGCCAGTCCAAGCACGATCAGGACGCGCCGGACGAATTGTCGTTCGCTGCTGTGTTCCGCTGATTTCGCCAAGACCTGCTCCCCTGATTGAAGGTGCGGTCTCAAGCGCTGAAAGTCCAGTTTCTGTTCCCGGACGGTCGGCGGGTCAGTCCTCCCCGTGTCCGGGCTCCGAGAGTATACGGTGGAACCTGGCGGTGGCAGCATCCGTGCTCACTGGAGCCTCCGGGCTGGTGCGACCGCACGACAACCAAGGCTTGCTGCAAGCGTTCCTGCCATCCCGCCCGAGCAACAGCCCGACGCTGGAGGTCGGGTCAGAGTGCCTTCACGACTTCCTCGATGAAGCGGTCGATGGCGTGATCGCTCATCCCCACGACGTTGAAGCGCCCGCTGTCGGCCATGTAGATGGACTCGTCACGAAGCTTCACGACCTGCTCCTTGGTGAACGGGAGCATGGAGAACATCCCGTACTGCCGCCCGATATAGGCCAGCCGCGGATCGGCCGACGCAATGCGTTGGCGCACCGAGTTGATGCGGTCGCGCATGGCGTCGAGTTCCACGTGCCAGTCGGCGGCAAGCTGCGGATCATCGAGGATGATGCTGACAGCGGCGGCCCCGTGATCAGGCGGCATCGACCACATTTCCCGTGCGATCTGCGCGAGATGCGCCATCGCAGTGGCCGAATTCTCTTCCGACGGTGTCTTCACGAACAGGGAACCGACACGGTCGCGATAGCAGCTGAAGTTCTTGTCACAGCTCTGGGCGATCAACACCTGGTCGGACGAGTCCAGGATGGCGTGAAGGCCGAACGCATCCTCTTCGAGCCCGCGCCCGAAGCCCTGGTAGGCGATGTCCACCATCGGAATGATTCCGCGCTCGGAAACCAGACGGGCAACCTCGGTCCACTGCTGCTCGTTCAGATCCGCGCCGGCGGGGTTGTGGCAACAGGCATGAAGGAGTGCGACGTCGCCGGGCTCGGCCCGCCCAAGCGCTTCCATCATCGCGTCGAAGCGAACCTCGCCGCTCGCCTTGTCGTAATAGGGATAGTCGACGATCTCGAGACCGGCCGAGCGGACCACCGGCGGGTGATTGGGCCAGGTCGGGTTGCCGACGAACACGCGAGCTTGCGGATTGGCCGTCGCGATCAGTTCGAAAGCCAGCCGCAGCGCTCCGCATCCGCCCGGCGTCTGCAGACCAACGATGCGGTCGTCACCGGCATGGCGGCCAAGTACGATCGGACGCAGCAGTTCGACGAAACGCTTATCGCCCGCGCTGCCCAGGTATGACTTCGTCGGTTGATTATCGAGCAGCCGCTGTTCAGCCTGCTTCATGACCTTCAGGATTGGCGTGCGGCCCTGCCCGTCCCGGAATACGCCAACGCCCACGTCGATCTTGTCGGCCCGCGGATCGGCATTGCACAGCGCAATCAGCGCCAGGAGAGAGTCGCTCTGGACGGGCGGAAGATCGGCAAGGCCCCTTGCCCGGGTCTTTGTGTCGGTCATGATGCGGGCGCCTTAGCGGCAAAGTTTGGGATACAAAAGTCACTGTTGATCGCTCGTCCCGTGCGCTTCCACGATCTCTGCCGTGACCGACCGGAACGCGTCCTCACTCCCCGTCGTTGAATCGCCGTCCAGCCGAGGAGACTATCGATGAGGATCAGCGAAGTGATGACGCGCGACGTCGCGACCGTCAGTACCAACCAGACTGCTCAGGAGGCCGCCAGCTTCATGCTGAAGGGCGATGCAGGCTCAATCCCCGTCGTGGACGGTGACCGCCTGATCGGGATGATCACGGACCGGGACATCGCCGTGCGCGGGGTGGCTCAGGGTCGCGGTCCCGACACACCTGTCAGCGAACTGATGAGCACCGGGTTGATCTGCGCCCGCGAAGACGACGACATCGAGGAAGTTGCAGCGCGAATGAGCGAAGCGCAGGTTCGCCGCCTTCCGGTGATCGACGGCTCAGAGAAGCTGGTCGGAATCGTTAGCCTTGGGGATCTGACGCGCGAAAGCGAAGGCGAAGAGGCCTACGTGGCATTGGAAGGCGTCAGCGCCCCCGGCAGCCAGCATCAGCAGTAAGGATCAGCGGCCGGCGAGTTCGCCGATCGAGCGATCGATCAGCTTCTCGTCGGCCGTCGCATCGTGACGCTCCGCGATCAGCTGCGCGGCCGCACCCGCTGCGGCCTTTGCAGCGGCAGAGCGCAGTGCATTGATGGCGGCAACTTCCTCCGCCGCGATCTTGTCTTCGGCCATCTTCGTGCGACGAGCAACCAGTGCTTCGGCGTCGGTCTGGGCTTTGGCGATGATAGCGTCGGCTTCACCGCGGGCACGCACCAGCATTGCATCGGCTTCCGCGCCAGCCGCATCGGCCTTCGCCTGATATTCCGCCTTCAGCGCTTCCGCTTCCTTGCGCAGCGTCTCAGCTTCGGAAAGCTGGTCGCGGATGACCTGGATCTTCGCGTCCAGTGACCTGCCGATGGCGCCAGGCACCTTCTTCCAGAGCAAAAGCGCAATCACGAAGAGCATCGACAGCGAGACAACGCCCGCGGCCTCAATGCCGAAGAAGGACGCTTCCTCGTGGGCGGCGCCGTGTGGTACTTCCGTAGTTGCGGCGTGGGGCTCAGCCATGCGCCAGTTCCTTCGCGACAGCAGCGCGCGCAGTGGACGGATCGACGGAAAGGCCCGCAACCCGGTCGACCATCGCCTGCGTGGCTTCGGCCGCTACCGCTTCCAGTTCGGCCAGGGCTGACGCCCGGACCTCCGCGACACGCGCTTCAGCAGCTTCAACCTTCGCACCAATAGCCTTGTCGGCCTCCGCGAGCCGGGCTTCCGTGGTGCGGGCCGAGGCCGCCTTGGCTTCTGCTGCGACGCGGGCAGCTTCGGCGCGGCTCTGGTCCATCCGTTCGCGATAGGCTTCTTCCAGCCGGTCGGCGGTCTCGCGCGCGGTTTCAGCTTCCTTGAGGTCGGCCGCGATGCGGTCGTTCCGGGCGTCAACCGTGGACTGGACCTTCGGCAGCATGCCAAGGCCGATCACCACGAAGATGAGCCCGAAGAACACCACCAGCCACAATAGCTGGGATGCATAAATTTCGCCGATTTGGGCGATCTGCGGCATGGCCGACCCCTAGACGTCAGTACGTGTTAGGCGACGAACAGCAGGATCATCGCAACGACGAACGCCAGCAGGCCGAGAAGTTCGGCGGCTGCGAAGCCGATGAACAGGCGGCCCTGCTGGCCGTCGGCCGCTGCCGGGTTGCGCAGAGCGCTGCCCAGGAACGAACCGAAGACGTTACCGACGCCAAGTGCGGCCATACCCACGCCAATGGCGGCGAAACCTGCACCGAGCAGCTTTGCGGCTTCTGCGTCCATGATAAAAACTCCTTTGAGAAAACTAGGTTGAAACGATTAGTGAAGGTTGATCGCGTCGTTGAGATACAGCGATGTTAGCAAGGCGAAGACGTAAGCCTGGATAGCGCCCACCAGCAGTTCCAGCATGGTGATGCCAATCATCAGCACGAAGCTGGGCAACGTCACGATCCCGAATGTCACCAGGCCGCCGTTGGCGCCGTTGATAACGAACCCGCCCAGCACTTCCATCAGAATGTGCCCGGCAGTGATTGCAACGAACAGTCGCAGGCCAAGGCTGAAAGGGCGGATCAGGAATGAGAATAGTTCGATGATGAAGATCATCGGGATCATCGGCTTAGGCGTCCCGTGCGGGACGAACAGCGAGAAGAAATGTAAACCGTGCTTCGCGAAGCCGACGATCAGCACGATTGCGAAGCTGACGATTGCAAGGATGCCGGTGACCGTCAGGTGGCTCGTCACTGCAAATGGGTGAACACCGACCACCGCCGTCGGCAGCATACCGAGCAGGTTCGCAAATAGGATGAACATGAAGAGCGAGAAGACATAAGGTACGAACGTGCGGCCCTTTGGCCCAATGTTCGTGTCCATCATGTTGACGATGAAGCCCGTGAAACCTTCGACGGCCATCTGCCACCGGCCGGGCACGAGCTCGCGCTTCATGCCGAGCATCATGAAGCCCCAGATCGCCAGGAAGACGACCAGCATCCACGCCGCGCTGTTGGTGAACGCGATATTGTAGCCGCCAATGTTCCAGTGGCCCGTGCCAAACACAGGCTCGACCAGGAACTGGTGCATCGGATCGATCTTGCCGCTCTCGGCCGCCACTTCAGTCCGTCCTTCTAGCGAAAGGCCGACGGCCCTAGGGACGCCGGTTTGCAATCTTGAAGATGCTCCAGAAGCCACCGACAATGCCAAGCACTATCCCAACCACCAAGAGCAGATGCCCAGTCCCGAGCCAGCCGTCGAGCAGCCAGCCGATCAGTGCACCTCCGGCCAGTCCCCCGAGCAACAGCGAGAGCACCTTCTGGCCCATCTGCTCATTGGCATCGGCCGCGGGTGCTTTCCCGTTCCTGGTCGCTTCCGTCCGTTGTGCGCGACCGAGCCGCTGTTCAAGCGAATCGAGGCGTGCGTCCGGCGGGAGCTTGGGGTCCTGAGCGTTATCGTCCATCGGCATTTGTCCTCACCTGTGCGCCGCCCCTCGCGAAAAGTGAGGAACCGGACAAGGCGAAAAACGTGCCGGCGACCGATCCCGCCAAGCCGCCGCCCCTTTATGAAGGGGGTCGGCGATAGTCAACCGCGTCGGCTCCTAACCCCTGCGATAGTAACGGTTCAACTCATTGACCGAAGTCGAACAAATTCCGGTGCTTTGCCGGCTGAGAGCGCAAATATTGATCAGGTGCCCGGACTCGGCCGCCAAGCGCAGCCGCCGCGTGCCAAGGCCAACGAGGATCGAACAGGATGCCCCGAGCCAATGCCACGAGGTCGGCATCGCCGTTTGCAACGATCGCCTCCGCCTGCTCGAACTCCGTGATGATTCCAACAGCGACGACTGGCATAGAGGTTGCCGATTTGACCTCGCGGGCAAGCGGCACCTGGTAACCGGGGCCGACGGGGATCTCCTGCGCCGGGGAAAGACCGCCGCTGGAAACGTGGATGGCGGCGCACCCGCGCTGCTCCAGAGCATGTGCGAACGCCTTCGTCTGCTCCACGTCCCAGCCGCCTTCGACCCAGTCCGTTGCCGACACTCGGATGGTAACAGGCTTGTGTGCCGGAAAGGCGGTTCGAACGGCGTCGAATACTTCCAGCGGAAAGCGCATCCGGTTTTCCAGGCTTCCTCCAAACTCATCGACCCGGACGTTGGACAGCGGCGATAGAAACTGGTGCAGGAGATAACCGTGCGCGCAGTGAATCTGGATCGCATCGATGCCGAGCCGGTCCGCGCGAACCGCAGAATTCACGAATGCTTGCCGCACGCGGTCCATGGCGGCCGTGTCCATCGCCAAGGGGGCGTGCTCATTGCTTGAATAAGGGACCGCGGAGGGCGCCAGCGTCTGCCAGCCATTTTCATGACCCGGGCGAATCTGCGCCCCCCCGTGCCACGGCTTGTCGGTCGATGCCTTGCGCCCCGCGTGGCCGAGCTGAATCGCGATCGGGATGTCCGACCAGCGCCGGACGGATGCCAGGACCGTCGCCATCGCTGCTTCGGTGTCGTCGGACCACAGCCCAACATCGCCGTAGGAAATGCGGCCCTCCGGCTCGACGGCTGTGGCCTCAATTGTCAGAAGTGCGGCGCCCGACAAGGCGAGGTGGCCGAGGTGGATGGTGTGCCAATCGGTCATGCAGCCGTCCTCGGCGGAATATTGGCACATCGGGGCGATGACGACGCGGTTGGGGAGCTTGAGTCCGCCGAATTCGAATGGACTGAATAAAACGGACATTGGTTGTTCCTTGCAGGACTGGCTACTGCCGAGCAGATTCCATCAGCAGCTCGTAGGATCGGACTCGGGCGGCGGGGTCGTAGATTTGCGACGTGACCATCAGCTCGTCCGCACCCGTGCGCGCGATGAATGCGTCGAGTGAAGATCGCACCGACGCAGCCGTGCCGATTGCGGAGCATGACAGCGCCTGTTCCAGCATGGCTCGGGCGGGCGCCGGCAGGTCGTCACAATAACCCGGTTTGGGCGGCGGCAGCTTGCCTGCATTCCCGGTACGAAGGTTCACGAACGCCTGCTGCACGGACGTGGCAAGCAGTTGCGCCTCCTCATCCGTGTCCGCCGCAAAGCAGTTGAAGCCGAGCATGACGTAAGGCCGATCAAGCTGCTCGGACGGTTCGAAACGCCGATGATAGAGGTCGATAGCTTCTTCCATCATCGCCGGCGCGAAGTGGGAGGCAAAGGCATAGGGCAGGCCAAGCATCGCCGCGAGCTGGGCGCCGAACAGGCTTGAGCCGAGTATCCAGACCGGAATCGTTAATCCCTCGCCAGGCACTGCCCGAACCCGTCTTTCAGTGACCCTGAAATAGTCCATCAATTCCACTACATCGCGGGGGAACTGATTCTCGTCGGAGGCGAGGTTTCGGCGAAGCGCGTAGGCGGCCGCCTGATCCGTCCCCGGCGCTCGCCCAAGGCCGAGATCGACCCGCCCAGGATAGAGCGATTCAAGTGTCCCGAACTGTTCGGCGATGGTCAGCGGCGCATGGTTCGGCAGCATGATTCCGCCGGCGCCAATGCGGATGCGACTGGTCTGCGAGCCAATGTGGGAAAGGACGACTGCAGTCGCTGCACTGGCGATTCCCGGCATCGAATGATGCTCGGCCATCCAGTAGCGGTTGTAGCCAAGGCGCTCGGCAGCCTGGGCCAGTTCGACCGAGTTCCGGAACGCTGTGGAGGCGTCGAAACCTTCGGGGATAGGCGCGAGATCTAGAACGGAAAGGGGGATCACTCGCGCCAGATGGGTCCGCGCGAATGATATTCAAAGGGTCTCAGCGACAATAGGTCGGCAGTGCGACCGATTGCCCAGGTGCGCGGCGGCGCCAGGCATTGTCGGACAGCAGATAGACTTCGCCGACCTCCACGCGGGCCAGCAATTGGCATCCGGCCGTAATCCCCACCTCCTGCAACGTGACCTGGTGGCTAGTGGCGAAGTTGCTGTAGAGCGAGCGTCGCCGGATGTTGATTGCAGCGACCTGGTTGCGCAGGGTTGCGGGCGCGTTCGCGCTCATTCCCAGATAGCCGTCGTAACGCTCACCAACCTGCCCCGCAGCGCGAGCCTGGTCGATCGCCGGCGTCTGTGCAGCGGCCACCGCCGCGGCCAACCCGAGCGCTATCCCAGTGATCGGAGCTACCAGCCGCATCACGGTTTCTTCTGTGTCGGGAAGGTGCCGGGGTTCTGGTTGATCAGCTGCTCGACATCGCGCTGCAGCCGCACCAGCAC
>JBJMUK010000217.1:0-4287 GCA_045811225.1 Sphingomicrobium sp.
GGGATCCGGAATGATCGACAAAAAGTGGAAGCTTGCGGCATGTATCGCAGTGGCGCTCAGTGCGCCGGCAATCGCACAGACTGGCGGCTTCGACGGATTGAATTTCGTAAAGGCGGTTCGGGATAATGACGCCGACAAGGCGCTGCCCTTGCTGACCAGTCGGGCCGGCGTCGTCAACGCGACCGATACGAACGGCGACACTGCGCTCACCGTGGCAATTGCTCGCAACGACAACATGTGGACGCTTTTCCTTCTCGACCGGGGTGCGGACCCCGACATGCGCGGACATAATGGCGACACTCCGCTGATTGCGGCAGCGCGCGTCGGCTACCTCGAGGCAGCTGAACAATTGCTGGTTCGGAATGCGAAGGTCGATCTCCCCAATGGCAAGGGAGAAACCGCACTGATGGTCGCCGTGCAGCAACGTCGACGCGATATCGTCAAATTGCTGCTGGAGCAGGGCGCTAATCCCGACAAAACGGATAACGTCGCCGGTCTTTCGGCAAGGGACTATGCCAAGAGAGACACGCGCTCGCGAGAGATCCTCGGATTGATCGAAAGCTCCAAGACGCGAGCGCCGAAGGTTCCGAAAGTTGAGAAGCTCGAGGACTTCAAGCTAAAATAGTTATTGGTCAGTACCCAAGCTCGGGTCGATCTGGACTGAGAGCCGGCGTGCGGCCCTGCGTGCAAATCTTAACAGCTCGGCCTTGCGCCTGGCGCCCGCCAGCGGGCGATCGACGGCTTCACGCATCACTGCTGCATCATAGCGGTCCGCGACGATCAACCCGGCCTCACCAGGTAGATAACGCTCTTCTTGCAGGATCATCGCGAGCGGGGGCGGAACCGCCCAGAAGAATCGATCGCAATATTCGAGATAGTCGGTCCACTTGCAGTCGCCGACCAGATCCGAGCGTGTGACCTTGATCTCGACGATGGTCAAAGAGCCCTTGCTGTCGATCGCCATCATGTCGGCCCGCCGTCCGTTCGGGAGCGGCACCTCGCACATCGTGAAGATGTCTCGCCGGCAGAAGAGGCGGGTCACGCCCCTGGCCACTTCCCCGGCGATTGGCGGAGCATCCTTGAAACAAACCGAATCGAGCGCAGAATCCATCATTCCGCGTTAGAACAAAGCAAGATCATTGTTAAGCGAGGCGAGCGGTTCGCTCGAGCAATGCTAGCGATAGAAGATATGATTGCCGATCGAAGCGACGCGCTTCAGGCGCCAGCCCGGCGAGACGCGCCGCGCGTGGAAGAACAGGGCGTTGTCTGCGGACGAGGGTTGCAGGCCTTGATCGACGATCTTGGCGATTGCGACCGCAGTCTGCCACTGGCGGCTTGCCCGGGGGACGCTCGGAAGCGAACGCCCGCGGATGAAGGAGAACTGGCTACGCTGGAACAGCACGCCGCAGTAAGATGGCGGGAAGCGGCCCTTGGAGTTTGCGCGATTAGCGATCACCTTGCCGACCGCAAGCTGACCTGCCAGCGGCTCGCTCTTCGACTCAAAATAGATACCCACGGCGAGGCACTCGATCTCGCGACTGCCCGGCGCCGAAGCACGAAGCTGCGCAACCATTGAAGAGAGATCGCCCGTCAGCTTGGCGCTGTCCTGCGGTTCGTCTTGGTCGACAACCGCTTGAGTTGTCGATTCTTCCATCACCAGCGGCTGAGGCTGCGCCACTTCCGGAATTTCTGTGCTGGCTACGGAAAGCAGCGACTCGGAATTCGGGATGGTTTGCGCCGGAGCAACGGCGCTCGCGCTTACGGCAGCGATGACCAGCAAAGCTGAACGAATGGAATTGAACATTAAAACCGCAAAACATGCGGTGAACCGCCATAAGGCGGGCCAAAATTACGCGCGGAACACTTCCCGCTGGCCCCTAGGTGATTCCCCGTCTCGCGTGGCGCTCGCTACCAGTTTATTCCGGTTCGCAGGACGCCCCCCGCTCTTGTGTTGGCCCGGCTTTCCCAGCCTGTTCGGTCGGGGTCAACCCGAAGCGGTCGTTTCAGCGATGAATCGTTCTGGCGACGCGATGTCCAGTTCAATCAGCCATAAATCCGGGTCGAGTCGTGCTTGGGAACCGAGGAAATCGCGGATCTCTGCGGAACTTGCCGATTCAGAGGGTCCTAGGCGATTCCACCTGTAACTACCGGAACTTAGGTCGAGCTGACGATTCAGGCACGTTACGTGCCGACCGCGACACGTGACGACGAGCAGCAAAGAGCCTCTTTCGGAGTCGCCTTGACGAAGCACGGTCGCAAAGTCGCCTTGAGCGGAGATCTTGCGGACAATGGCGGTGGCTTCCACGGCTGCATTCAGACGGGGTCGGGTCACCAATAGGCCTGTCGATCAGGCAGCGTCACGCTCATCCGCACCGATCAGCACGGCCGCCAGCGCATCCCTGCTGCGCGCGCCCCGCAGCCGCTCCAGGATCGCGTCGTGCCGGGTGACGCGACTGATCGCGGCGAGGGCCTTGAGATGCTCACCGCCGGCGCCCGGTGGAGACAGAAGGAGGAAGACTAAGTCCACCGGCCGAGCGTCGATCGCCTTGTAATCGATGGGCTCGGCCAAGCGGGCGAAGAGGCAGTAGATCCGATCTAGATTTTCGATTTTCCCATGCGGGATCGCAACCCCGTTGCCGAACCCTGTGGAGCCGAGCTTTTCCCGTTCCGACACACTGGCGAGTATCTCGGGTCCGCTAAGTCCCAGCTTCTGTCCGGCCATGTTGGAAACCTGCTGCAGCAACGACCTCTTGTTACCTGCTGAAAGGTTCGTCCGAATGGACTCGAAATCGAGGAAGTCAGGAAGCTGCATTAGATCGGCAATCGATATGGGCCGCCGGCCCGCATTGCAAATGCGGACCGGGAGGCCAATGCTGGAGCCCGCCTGTTCTCAGGCCGACTTGGGTTCGACCCAGCCGATGGTCCCGTCCTCTCGGCGGTAGAGCATGTTATACTCGCTCGTCGCCGAGTTTCGGAACATCAGCGCATTGGTGTTACGCAAGTCCATCAGCATGACCGCATCGGAGACGCTGGACTCCGGAATGTCGGTCCGAGTTTCGGCGACGATCAATGGTGTATCAGGCGCTTCGTCCTGGTCGTCGTTGCCGGCGGAGAAGACGGTGTACCCAGCATTTTGCACGTAGCCCGCGGGCTCCGCCTTATGCTCCTTCAAGCGCTTCGTGTAACGACGCAGCTGCTTTTCGATGCGATCCGCGGCGCCGTTGAAGGCCATCGTTGCTTCGGCGGCCTTGTGAGAGGCCTTGAGTACCACCCCATTGGCGACGGGGGCGACGATGTCGCACGTGAAGTCGTTGTTGGGACCGCGACCGAAGGTCACATTGGCACCTACCGCCCGAGAGAAATGCTTTTCAGTGATTTCGGCCATTCGGCCTTCTGCATGTTCGCGTAGGGACTCGCCCGTGTCGACCTGATGGCCCGATACCGTAACGTCCACTTTGCGAAGCTCCTTCCATGACTGGCGCGGGGCCTTGGACCCCGCCACTAATGCCCGTCAACCAGCCTCGGCGAAGCGCTCCCACAGCGGGTTGGCAAGCCTTGAGATAAACGCGCGATGGCGTTCAAGTTCCTCAAATAGGGCGTGATGCGGCCTTGGGACGCGCGGCTCCCGAACGGTGACGGTGCCCGAACGTGGCGCCAGTTCGACCTGTTCAGTATCAGCAAGAAGCCCGAGGCCGATTTGGCGTCCACCAGTCAATTCGACGTAGACCTGCGCCAGCAATTGGGCGTCGAGCAAAGCACCATGCTTTACACGCTGGCTTCGGTCGACACCGAAGCGGGAGCACAGCGCGTCCAGGCTGTGCTTCGCACCCGGGTGCCGGGTACGGGCAATGACTAGAGTGTCGACCATTCGGGTAGCGCACACATGGGTGCGCCCACACAGCCTCAGTTCGTGGTTCAGGAATCCGAAATCGAAACTGGCGTTGTGCGCTACCAATGGAGCATCACCGAGGAACTGCAGCAGCTCGTCGGCACGTTCGGAAAAGCGCGGTTTATCGGACAGAAATATCGTGCTCAGGCCGTGAACCGCCTCCGCCTCGCTCGGCATTGAGCGGTCCGGATTGAAATAAGCGTGGAAGTGCCGACCCGTTTCGACGCGATTGAACATTTCGACGCAGCCGATCTCGACCAGCCGGTCGCCACCGGCCGGATTGAGGCCCGTCGTTTCCGTGTCGAAAACAATTTCGCGCATCGCTTTTCTATCTACCCGCGAGCGACTGCAGACAAGCGACGATTTGACGGACCTGGGCTTCGGTTGTGGATAGATCC
>JBJMUK010000218.1:0-4190 GCA_045811225.1 Sphingomicrobium sp.
CACGATGTGGGCGGAAAGCTCCGAGTCGAATACGCCACCTTTCACCAACGCTTCCAGCGCATGAGCCGCCGCATCCGTGGCCGCGCCCATCCGGTCGGGGTCGCGCTGTTCGATTTCACCCCGGAGCGGCGAGCCCTGCACCATGCCGACGGCGGCTTCCCGCGGTGAGCTCCGGTGACTTTGCAGCGGCACCGTCTCGAACTCGATGTCTGTAAAGCCGGCCTCTAGTAGGTCCTGCTCAATTTGCGCAGGGTCCGCATAGCCGAACGGCGCCCTCTGTATGAACAGCGGCGGATCGTCGGGGAACACCGTTGCCACGGCATCGTGGATCAGCTGCGAAGCGGGGTTGCGGTCAAGCTGATCCCAGATGACCAGCAAATATCGTCCTCCCTTGCGGAGCACCCGATGCGCTTCCGCATTCCCTCGCACCTTGTCGGGATAGAACATCACGCCGAATTGGCAGACGACGAGGTCGAAGCTGTCCTCGTCGAATGGCAAGTCAAGCGCGTCGGCCTGCTGATACTCAACGCCCGTCAGATGACGGGCCGCCGCCGCCATATCGAGCATGGCCTGGTTAAGGTCAGTTGCGACAATCTCGGCATCTGGAAGGGCGCGGCGAATGGCCTCGGTGACGATGCCGGTCCCAGCGGCAGTTTCCAGGATCCGGCGCGGCTTCGCCTTCGCGATGCGGCTTGCGACTTCGTCTGCATAAGGTTGGAACAGCAAAGGACCCAGATTGCGGTCATAAAGCGCCGGGATTGAGCCCCCGAAGGCTGCATCGGTGGAAGCCATGGCCAGTTCCTCCAGTTCTTTCATCATGCCAGAATCGTGCACTCGGCGCGAGCATCAGCCGTAGGAGCCGGATTGGGCGCTCTTCGTTGGTCGGCACCGGAGAGAATCGATGCTCGAAGCTGAAGCCGCCACGCTGCCACACCTGATCGCCCGCTCTGCAGAGCCGCTGCCCGGAATCGACGACCCGCGGTTTGGTGCGTTTTTTGATCGGTTCGGTGATGCGCGCGTCGTGCTGCTCGGCGAGGCGAGCCACGGCACATCCGAATTCTACCGGGCGCGGGCCGCGATCACCAAGCGGCTGATCGAACATCATGGCTTTTCCATCGTTGCCGTCGAGGCCGACTGGCCCGATGCGGCCGCGATCGATCGATATGTGCGGCACCGTGCTCACCGCGAAGGGGAGGATGCGCCGTTCCAGCGCTTCCCTACCTGGATGTGGCGCAACCGAGAGGTCGATGGCTTCGTCCGCTGGCTGCGCGAGCACAATGAGGGCCGGGCATATGAGGCAATGGCCGGCTTCTACGGGCTGGACCTGTACAATCTGTCCGGATCGATGCGGGCGGTGATCGATTTCCTCGATCGCGAGGATCCAGACGCGGCAAAGCTGGCACGCAAGCGCTACGGGTGCCTGGAGCCTTGGGCCGATAACCCCGCCCGCTATGGCGCCATTTCCATGAGCGAAGGTTATGGTCGCTGCGAGGTGGGCGTTCAGCAGATGATGCGCGAACTCAGCCAGCGCAATTTCAACTGCCTAAGCGAGGATTGCGACGAGTGGCTGGACGCCGCGGCCAATGCGCGGCTCGTGAAAAACGCCGAGGCATATTACCGTGTGATGTATTACGGCTCCGGGGAGAGTTGGAATCTCCGCGACACCCACATGTTCGAGACTCTGTGCCAGCTCCTCGATGCCAAGGGGCCCAACTCCAAAGCGATCGTGTGGGCCCACAACAGCCACATCGGCAACGCGGCGCACACCGACATGGGGATGCGCCGTGGGGAGCTGAATATCGGCCAACACTGCAAGGAAAGGTTCGATGCGCGGGCCCGTCTTATCGGGTTCGGAACGCACAGCGGCACGGTTGCCGCCGCGGATGACTGGGACGAGCCCATGCGGATGAAGCAGGTCCGCCCGTCGCTGCCGGGAAGCTACGAGCGTATTGCCCACGACAGCGGCATTCCACGCTTCTTGCTCGACCTGCGCGAGGGAGAGGTTGGGCGCGAGATCAAAGAAGCGCTTCTGGAGCCCGCCCTGGAGCGCTTCATTGGTGTCATCTATCGGCCCGAAACCGAGCGGTGGAGCCATTATTCCGAGTGCACCCTTGCGCGTCAGTTCGACGCTTACGTGTGGTTCGACGAAACGCGCGCCGTTACCCCGCTGGAGGGAGCCGAAATGCGGTCAGCC
Source organism: Sphingomicrobium sp. (assembly GCA_045811225.1). GTDB lineage: Bacteria > Pseudomonadota > Alphaproteobacteria > Sphingomonadales > Sphingomonadaceae > Sphingomicrobium. The sequence goes on from JBJMUK010000218.1 coordinate 2,195, forward strand.
GGGGAAGAAGAAACCTATCCGTTCGGCCTCTGATCCGGACTGGAGACGATCTCGCTGGAGCGAAAATCGGTTTCAATCGTAGACTCATCTGCTCGGGAGACGACGGAGAAGACCCATGCCAAACCGGCGAAAGGGTGTGCCCGGCAGCTTTGGCGCGCCCCTCCAAGAACTGCTGCCGCGACTAACCGTCGACGCGCAGCTTCGTGAGGCAGCGATGCGGATGCGGCGCAAGACCGCACACAAGCAATCCGATCAGAAGTCGGTCGACGAAAATGGCTGTCCCATCTTCCTTCTCAACCAGACTCTTTACGAGCGCGCGAAGAAGTAGCTCAGCGGCGCAGGTCCGCCAGCGTTTTCGAGTTGGTGATCTGCTCCACGTCGGTCTTGAGGTGCAGGAGCCGGATGCCCTTCCGGTCCATGGCCCGCTCCAGCGCCGGAGCAAAATCCTCAGTTCGTTCGATGGTCTCTGCCCAGCCGCGGAACGCACGGGCCAGCGCCGCAAAGTCTGGGTTGGCCAGGTCGGTACCTGATGTGCGCTCAGGATAATCGCGTTCCTGGTGCATTCGGATGGTGCCGTAGCTGCCGTTGTCAACGACGATCACCAGCAGGTCAGCGCCATGTTGAGCGGCGGTCGCTAATTCCTGACCATTCATCAAGAAATCGCCGTCACCGGAAACGCAGACGACCGGACGGTCCTTGAACCGCATTGCGGCGGCGACGGCGGCAGGGAGGCCGTAGCCCATCGTCCCACTCGTTGGGGCGAGCTGCGTCGGCATGGTGCCGTAGCGCCAGTATCGATGCCACCAGCCGGAGTAATTTCCCGCGCCGTTGCAGATGATGGTGTCGGCCGGAAGCTTCTCACGCATCGCTGCAACGCACGGGCCAAGGTCGAGCGTCACGCCTTCGCGGGGTCTCGGCTCGGACCAGTCCAGCCATTCTTGATGCGCTTCCTCCCCGGCGTTGAAGCGCACGAGGTCCGGATCGTGCCAGGTTGCGATCGCTTCGGCGAATTCGCCCATGTCGGCGCAGATCGGCAGATCCGTTCGATAGACGTGATCGAGTTCGTTCGGGTCCGGATGCACGTGGACCAGCGTCTGTTGCGGATGGTCCGGAGTGATCAGCGTGTACCCCTCGGTGGTAGATTCGCCGAGCCGGGTGCCCGCTGCGATAATCAGGTCGGCTTCCCGGATACGCTGGAGCAGCCTTGGATTTGGCCCATAGGCAAGGTTGCCGGCGTAGACGCCGCAAGTGTTGCAAACAGCGTCCTGGCGCCGAAAACTCGCCGCTACGGGGATACCGTGGCGGTGCGCAAAAGTCGCAAAATGATGCGCCGCGCGCGGGCTCCAGTCGGCGCCACCGACGATTGCAATGGGGGCACAGGCCTCCTTCAGCAGCTCGAACAAAGCCGCGATGGCGCCAGGATCCGGAGCTTCCGCAACCGGGGCGACCAAAGGCCTGTCGAGAACTTCGACCTCATCGCGAAGCATGTCTTCGGGAAGTGCGAGGACCACCGGACCCGGCCTGCCCGCGGTTGCCACTCGATAGGCGCGCGCGACATATTCGGGGATCCTTCGGGCGTCTTCGATGCGCGCCGCCCATTTGGCGAGTGGGCCGAAGAACGCAGGAAAATCGACTTCCTGGAAACCCTCCCGGTCGCGGTCTCCGCGGGCCACGTCGCCGATGAACAGGATCATCGGGGTCGAATCCTGGAAGGCCACATGCACGCCGCCGCTGGCATTGGTTGCGCCGGGACCGCGAGTTACGAAAGCGACTCCGGGGCGCCCCGTCATCTTCCCGTCCGCGTCGGCCATATAGGCGACTCCGCCTTCCTGGCGGCAGACGACGAGGTCGATCTCAGGAACGTCGTGCAATGCGTCGAGTACGGCGAGGAAGCTTTCGCCCGGAACCGTGAAGACCCGATCGCAACCCTGTGCGACAAGTTGGTCAACAAGAATGCGTCCGCCGGTCCTTGTATGCATGAGCGGGGCTTAGCGAG
>JBJMUK010000219.1:0-16977 GCA_045811225.1 Sphingomicrobium sp.
CGGCCATCCCTGGTCCACAACGTATCTTCGGAGAGGCCCGTCGCAACTCCGCAGGCGTGGACTTGTCGGATCCTTTGGTTCGCTTGCCGTTGATGAAGCGCCTCGACGCTCTGGATACCAAGCAGTGGAAATCCCGAGCACCGGGCGCCAAACGCAAGGTGACCTCACCGCACGATCGCAACGTGCTGGTCGGCGAGATTGCGGAAACCGATGCTCCGGCAATCGATCGGGCGGTGCGCGCAGCCCATGATGCGCAGCCGGGCTGGGACGCGCTCGGCGGACCAGCGCGAGCCCATCTGCTCGACCGAGCCGCCGACCTGTTCGAACAGCGCCGCGAAGAATTCTTTTCGCTCTGCATGCGCGAAGGCGGCAAGACGCTTCCGGATGCGGTCTTGGAAGTGCGGGAGGCGGTCGACTTCCTCCGCTATTATGCCAGCGAGGCACGCGCGCAATTCACGCATCCGAAGTTGCTTCCCGGCCCGACGGGGGAGCGCAACGAGCTGCGGCTGCATGGCCGTGGCGTCTTCGCCTGCATCAGCCCATGGAACTTCCCGCTCGCAATCTTCATCGGCCCCGTCGCTGCAGCCTTGGCTGCCGGCAACACGGTCATTGCCAAGCCGGCCGAGCAGACGCCGCTGATCGCGGCACTTGCGATGAAGCTGCTTCACGAGGCTGGCGTACCGGCCGAGGTCGCGACGATGGTTGCCGGCGATGGCCGGGTAGGGGCGGCCCTGACCGCGCACCCCCTGCTCGCAGGTGTGGCGTTCACAGGCTCCACGGAAACGGCACGGGCCATCAACCGCACGCTGGCGGACCGCGATGGCCCGATCATCCCCTTCATTGCCGAAACGGGCGGTCAGAATGCGATGATCGTCGATAGCTCGGCACTGCCGGAACAGGTCACCCGCGATGTGGTGTCTTCTGCCTTCCAGAGCGCCGGACAGCGCTGTTCAGCGCTCCGTGTGCTGTTCGTCCAGGAAGATGTCGCTGATGGTATGATCGCCATGATTTCCGGTGCGATGCGGGCACTTAGGGTCGGCGATCCCCGTGACATCGCGACGGATGTCGGACCTGTAATCGACGAAGATGCCAAGCGTGCGCTGGAGGAACATCTGGCATGGCTGGATCAAAACGCAGAGCGGCTCTGCATCCTGGACCTTCCGACCGAGACCAGGAACGGCTGTTTCGTTGCTCCCGCTATGTATGAGATCAAGTCACTTAGTGACTTGAATCGCGAAAACTTCGGCCCGATCCTGCATGTTATCCGCTTCGCGGCTGAAGGGCTCGGCGACGTCGTCGACGCGATCAACGCCACCGGCTACGGCCTGACGCTCGGGCTCCAGAGCCGGATCGACACAACGCGCGAATTTGTCGAGCAGCGCGCACGGGTCGGCAACTTCTATGTGAACCGCAACCAAATCGGCGCTGTCGTTGAAAGCCAGCCGTTCGGCGGAGAAGGACTGTCCGGGACCGGTCCGAAGGCTGGCGGTCCGCATTACGTCGCCCGCTTCGCAACTGAACGGGTCACCTGCATCGACACGACCGCCGCCGGCGGAAACGCCAGCCTGATGGCCGCGATCGAGGGTTAGCCGCTAACAGAAAAACATAATCCGCTGCGTGAGGCGCGGTGCAGTCAGTCGCTCCTCGTTCTCAATCCAGTCGCCCTTCACTTCGCCCGAATGCAGGATGAATCCCGGATAGATCGCCAACCGGTTAAAGCGGCCTTCGATGCGACCGCATAGTTCGACATGTTCGTCCGATTGTGTCTGATAGCCTTGCCGTCCTGTCGTGGGCGCTACCCGGCTGCGGGGGCGAAAGAACAGGGTTCCGCCGCGATCCTCTTCATTAAGGTAGATCAGGCCGAAGACGGGCACATGATCAATGTGCGGCCGCGCGTTTGCTCCTTTGTGAGCTCGGACGGGTGGGCGTCGGTGATGGCGAAGTCGGTGTCGATACCAGTGATCCGCTCCGGCCGCCCGCGATGGGGAAAGCGCGGGAGGAGGGGCAGATAATGCCGAGTCACTAGTCCAGCGATCTTCTTGATGAATTCGATGAGGGATGGATCGCCATTCCGAAGGAGTGCCTTTCGCCCGGGATAATGTGCGCCGGCCGGCTCGAACGGCAGGGCTAACGCCGTTTCGCGGACTCTCTTCGGGTTAGCGAATATACCGTCGACGACCAGCACCGGGATTTCCCCTGCAAGATGGTCGGCTTGGACCACGGGCTGGCCGGTTGCGAACAGGTCAGGGGAACTGGGCACGCGTACGCTATCCGCAACTAATACTGCAGGTACAGAAGGAGGAAATGGCTCCCCGGGCCTGATTCGAACAGGCGACCATTCGATTAACAGTCGAACGCTCTACCGCTGAGCTACCGGGGAGCAGTCCCGCAGTTCATGCTGGACGCTGCGGCTAAATAGCGCGGCGCTCTTCAAAGGCAAGCGATTAGGTCGCGAATTGCTCCATTGCGATCCGCTCATCGAGCGCATGCTCCGGATCGAACAGCAAAGTGAGCGAACGCTCGCGATCCAGGCGCACGCCGACCTCCACCACGTCACGCACTTCGAACTGGTCGGCGACGGCCGAAACGGGGCGGTTCTCCGCCTCCAGAACCTTGAAACAGACGGCTGTATCGTCCGGCAAGATCGCGCCGCCCCAGCGCCTTGGGCGGAACGGGCTGATGGGGGTCAGCGCAAGCATTCTCGCCTGCAGCGGAAGGATCGGCCCCCTCGCCGACAGATTGTAGGCGGTGGACCCAGCCGGCGTTGCCACCAGAACGCCGTCGCAGGCGAGCTCCGACATTGCCGTTCGCCCATTGACCAGGACTTCGATCTTCGCAGTCTGACGCGTCTCGCGAAGCAGCGAGACTTCGTTGATCGCTGCGTGGACGAATGTCTCGCCGGTGATGGTTGTCGCGCGCATTTCCAGCGGGGCGACGTGGATTGCCTTTGCGCCCGCGACCCGCTCCGCGATCTGCTCCATCCGCCAATCGTTCATCAGGAAGCCGACCGTACCGCGGTTCATTCCGAAGACGGGACGCGCCTCGCCATTCTCCAGCATTCCGTGGAGCGTATGAAGCATGAACCCATCGCCACCGAGAGCGACCAGGGTCCGGGCCTCGTCGATGCTCGCCCAGTCATAGCGGCTTCGCAGCATGTCCTCGGCGGCCTGCGCAGCGTCCGTGTGAGACGAAAGCAGCCCGAGGCCAAGCGACCGCAGGTCCCGATCCGCGTTGTCCATCACCCCCCTTGGTGCAGTGCCGCTCAAGCCATGCTCCCTTCGCATCCACTCCGGGCCCTTCCATAAGCCGCGGTTCTTTCGCCGTCACTGTCCCGTTTCGGGGCGTAGCTTTTGCGGCGCTGGTCCTGCGCACCTTGCAGGCCTAGAGGCGAACAATGTTCACAAAGACCCGCGCGTTCCCCTGGGGAAAGCGAGCCTCTGACAATCCTCCCGCGCCGGAGCCCTCCATTCGGCGGGACCGGCTGCTAGAGGCCGTGATTGCTCAGGAGCAGGTCGAGGTCTTCTACCAGCCGCAGATCCAGTTGCTGTCCGGCAAAGTCGTCGGCGCGGAAGCCTTGGCGCGCTGGGGCAGCGCGGAGAGTGCGGACGGATTGTTTGCACGTGCTGCCGCTGGTGGACTGTCCGAGCGCTTGTCCCGGCTGATGCAGCAGAAGGCGCTTCGAGCCCTGTCGACCTGGGAAGGTCCGCTGCGCCGCCTGAGCCTGGCGATCAATGCGCTTCCGCAAGACATTTGCCGTCCTGGATACGACCGATGGCTGCTGGACGAGATCGATGCCTGCGGCGTGGATCCCAGGCGCGTGACGGTCGAGATCACCGAAAGCACCTTGCTGGAGGACGATCCCGAGGTTGCGCGGCGGCTTGCGACATTGCGCAACGAAGGCCTACGCATCGCGGTCGACGACTTCGGCACCGGCTATGCGAACTTGGCCTATCTGACGAGCCTTCCGCTCGACCTGCTCAAGATCGACCGCGGGCTGGTGCAGGACATCGCTGGAGGGTCACGTGACCGGATCGTCATGCAGGCCATGATCCGGATGGCGCATGATCTGGGGATGCAAGTGCTGGTTGAAGGTGTGGAAACCGCCGCCCAGCTCGAACTGCTGAACGAGTGGAAGTGCGACTATTATCAGGGATTCCTGGGCGCGGGGGCGCTTAACGAGCAGGAGCTCAGCCGCTTCGTCGGGACGTCCAACGCCGTCGCGGCTTAAGCTGCCTGTTTTGCTTCGCCCGCCAGGACCACCCTGGCTAGGCCACGGGATAGCTGCAAGGCTCCATTGAGGCGCGCCTCACCGCTCGCCCAGTCACGCGACACGGTCATCTTGCTGTCGGGGCGCAGCTTCGCGGCACCCTTCAGCCGGTCGACATAGGCCAGCAGCCCGGCAAGGTCCGGGAACCCGCCTTCAGCGAATGTCACCACTGCGCCCTTGGCGCCGATGTCGAGCTTGGCGATCCGCGCCGTGCGGCAGTTGAGCTTGGTCTCGACGATCTTCAGCAGATTGCCAGTCTCGTCCGGAAGCGCGCCGAAGCGATCGATCATCTCGGCCGCGAACTCGTCGACGGCCCGGCGATCTTCCAGCTCGCCCAAGCGGCGATACAAACCCATGCGAAGGTCGAGATCGGGCACATAGGCTTCGGGGATGAGGATCGGGGCATCGACGCTGATCTGAGGCGAGAATTCCTCCGGCCTCACGGCTCCACCGGACTTCTGCTCGACGATCGCCTCTTCCAGCATCGACTGATACAATTCGAAGCCGACTTCCTTGATGTGCCCGGACTGCTCGTCCCCCAGCAGATTGCCCGCGCCGCGAATGTCGAGATCATGGCTCGCGAGCTGGAACCCGGCGCCTAGGCTGTCGAGATTGGCCAAAACCTGTAGGCGCTTCTGCGCCGTCTCCGTGATTTGCCGGTCCGCCGGTGTCGTCATGTAGGCGTAGGCACGGGTCTTCGACCGTCCAACGCGCCCGCGAAGCTGGTAAAGCTGGGCAAGACCGAAGCGGTCGGCGCGGTGGATGATTAGAGTGTTCGCGCTCGGGATGTCGAGGCCGCTCTCGACGATCGTAGTCGACAGCAGAACATCATATTTCCGATCGTAGAAGGCGCTCATCCGCTCTTCGACTTCGGTCGGGCTCATCTGGCCGTGGGCGGTAATCGCTTTCACCTCCGGCACTTCCTCCCGGAGCCATTCCTCCATGTCCGGAAGGTCCGCGACACGCGGAACGACGAAGAAGCTCTGCCCACCGCGATAATGTTCGCGAAGTAGCGCTTCCCGGACGACGACGGGGTCCCACGGCGTAACATAAGTACGCACCGCAAGCCGGTCGACCGGCGGGGTTTGAATCACGCTCAGCTCGCGCAGGCCCGACATCGCCATTTGCAGCGTGCGGGGGATTGGCGTGGCCGTCAGCGTGAGCACATGCACGTCCGACTTCAGCGCCTTCAGCCGCTCCTTGTGGGCAACGCCGAAATGCTGCTCCTCGTCGACGATCACCAGCCCGAGGCGCTTGAAGCTCAATGTCTTGGCAAGGATGGCGTGGGTGCCCACGATGATGTCCACCGTTCCGTCGGCCAGGCCTTCCCTGGTCTTCTTGGCCTCCGTTGGTGGCACCAGGCGCGACAGGCGGCCAACTTCGATCGGAAATCCGCGGAGCCGCTCCACAAAGTTCGAATAATGCTGCCGTGCGAGCAGTGTGGTCGGCGCGACTACGGCGACCTGTTTGCCGGACATGGCCATGACGAACGCCGCGCGGAGGGCAACTTCCGTTTTGCCGAACCCGACGTCGCCGCAGACCAGCCGGTCCATCGGCTTTCCTGCCTCCAGATCGCCGAGCACGTCCTCAATCGCCCGTTCCTGATCGTCGGTCTCCTCATAGGGGAAGCGATCGACGAATTGGGGGTAGGAGGAGTCTGCCTGGGCAACGACCCCCGGCCGTGTGGCGCGGATCGCTGCCGTCTTGATGAGCTCGCCCGCAATCTCGCGGATGCGCTCCTTCATCTTCGACTTGCGCCGCTGCCAGGCTTCGCCGCCAAGCCGGTCCAGCGCCGCTCCGTCGCTGTCGCTGCCGTAGCGCGTCAGGAGCTCGATATTTTCAACTGGAACGTAAAGCTTGTTCCCGCCGGCATATTCCAGCGCGACGCAATCGTGCGGGCTTTTGCCGACATTGATCGACTGCAGCCCTTCGTACCGTCCGATCCCGTGCTCGGCGTGAACCACCAGGTCCCCGGGCGTGAGCGTCGCCAGTTCGGACAGGAAGGCGGCTGCTCCCTTCCGCTTCTTGCGTCGCCGCACCAGCCGGTCGCCGAGCATGTCCTGCTCGGTCAGGACCCCCACGTCCGGCGCGGTGAACCCATGATCGAGCGGTAGAACGAGCAGGGCCGTCCCGCTCTTGGCGCCAAGCGCTTCCTGCCAGCTTTCCGCGAGCTTCAGCGACTTGAGGCCATGATCTTCCAGCAGGCCGTGAAGCCTTTCTCGGGCCCCTTTGCTATAGCTTGCAAGCACGACCTTGCGGCCGTCCTTCTTCAGCTTGGCCACATGCTTTGCGACGGCCTCGTAGACGTTCGCCTGCTGTGCGCGCTCCGGCCCGAAGTCCCGTGCTGCGTCCACTTCGAACGGGATGATCCGCTTCGACTCCGGCTCGGAGAACGGGGATGCGATATGCACGTGTCGTTCGGCCGACAGCTGCTCCCATTCTTCCACCGGCAAGTAGAGGCTTGCGGGCTCGAGTGGGCGATAGCTTCCGGCATCGCCGCTCATCGCGCGCTTTCGATTTTCGAAATAATCGCTGATCGAGTCCCGCCGGGCCTGCAGCGCACCGTCAGTGCCGCCGTCGCGTACGATGACGTCCTTGTCGCCGAGATGCTCGAACAAGGTCGAAAGCTTCTCTTCGAAGAGTGGGAGCCAATGCTCCATTCCAGCGATTCGGCGACCGTCAGAGATCGCCTGGTATAAGGGATCCTCGGTGGCCCGCGCGCCGAAGGCCTCGCGATAACGCGCGCGAAAGCGCTTGATCGAATCCTCGTTGAGCAAGGCTTCGGAAGCGGGCATCAGCGTGAATGCCTCGGCACGATCGGTAGAGCGCTGATCGGCAGGGTCGAACCGCCGCAGGCTTTCGATCTCGTCGCCGAAGAAGTCGAGGCGCAGGGAGACGCTTTCACCGGCCGGGAAAAGATCGATCAGTGAACCGCGCACGGCATATTCGCCTGCCTCCGCGACCGTGTCGGCGCGCTGGTAGCCGAGATCGTTGAGCAGCCTGATCAAGGCCTCTCGCTCGATCCGCTCGCCTTCCGCAATGCGCCGCGTGAGTTGGCGTACCCGGAAGGGGGTCAGCAGCCGCTGCGTGAAGCCGTTCGCCGTGACGATGAGCAGCTGCGGTCCGTCGGCCTTCTTCTGGATCGCGTCCAGCGTCGCGAGCCGCTCCGCCATCACGCGCAGGGCAGGGGATGCGCGGTCGTAGGGCAGGCAGTCCCACGCCGGGAAGGTCAGCACTTCGACTTCCGGCGCGAACAGCGGCGCCGTTTCGGCGAGTGCGCGCATTGCCGCTTCGTCGGCGGCGACCAGCACGGCTCGGCCCTTGCCCGAACCGAACGCCGCACGGGCGATGTCGGTGGCAAGCCAGGGCAGGAACCCCGCGGGCACGCCGGCCAACGTGAGTTGTTCGTCGGCGCGAAGGACGCGCTGTAAAGGTTCGATCATCGCGAGACCTGGATGTAGTCGAGCTTCTTCAACGCTTCGATCATGGGACCAGCGAAGCGCTTCGGCGGCTGGCAGGTTCCGATGGCCCAGGCCATGATGTCGACATCCTGCTCTTCCAGCAGGTCTGCAAAAAGCGCGCGCTCCTCCGCAGTCCACTGCCGCGAGCAGGCGTCAAAGAAGCCGCCGATCAGCATGTCTGCTTCACGCGTGCCGCGATGGTGCGCGCGCCAATGCAGACGCTTCAGTTCTTCGTCGAGGTGCATGTGAGCCGTTCATCTAGGGAGTGTCTTGAGACTGTGCTAGTACCGACAGCGGGGGAGAATCGAGATGAGCTTGCCGGCTGGTCCCTGTGAAGAACGGGTGCAAATGCTCGATGCACTGCGCGGGTTCGCGCTGCTCGGGATACTCTTGGCGAACATCCTCGTTTTTTCGGGCTGGGTATTCCCGCCCGCTGAGCATCGCGTGGCCCTTGCCGGCGTGGAAGGCGCGCTCTGGCAGGAGCGCCTGCATCACTTCTTTGTGGACGGAAAATTCTACACACTCTTCTCAATGCTTTTCGGCGCTGGTTTCTCGCTTCAGATCCAGAGGCTGTCCGGTCGCAGCGTGGATGGAATCCGGATATATCGGCGCCGGGTGTTGATCCTGCTTGCGATCGGGCTGGTCCACGAGTGGTTGATCTGGGACGGTGACATTCTAGTCCTCTACGCCCTCCTCGGGCTGCTGCTGCCTTTCTTCCAGCGCCTTCAGGATCGAACCCTTCTCATCATCGCTGCACTGCTGATCTTCGTGGTCCCGTTTGCGGGCATTGCCACGGTGTCGGCACTCGGCCTTACGCCGGACCTTGGCCTGATTGCGCTCAGCGATCGTGTGGCGACGGCGCTTGGCGGCACTCCGACGGATCCGCTGGCCTGGGTCAGCCGGCCGGACTTCCAGGCCTGGTTTTCCTGGATCGTCTCCGGCCCGATCTTCGCATGGGGCCTCAAGCTGATGTCCTGGCGGATCCCCAAGGTGCTTGGGATCATGCTGATCGGCCTCTGGCTTGGACGGCGGCTAGTCGACGGGAAGCTGCTTCAAGACCGCAGATTTCTGTGGCGGGTTCTCGCGATCGGGCTCGCGATCGGCGTTCCGGCGAATCTTTTCTACGCTGGCATGACTGATGGCGGTCAATCGGACTGGCCATCGCTGATCGGCACCGTCCCAATGGCGACGGCTTATGCGGCAGCGTTCGCGCTTGCCTGGCCAAGGGCCCAGCGGTGGCTCAGCGTGTTTGCAGCACCGGGCCGCATGGCGCTCACCAACTATCTCAGCCAATCCGTGATCTGCGTGCTGGTTTTCTACGGCATGATCCTGGACCAGATCGGCAAGTGGCCGCCGCTTGGCTTCTACGGCTTCGTGCTTGCGCTGTACGGTGCTCAAACGGCATTTTCGCACTGGTGGCTGTCGCGGCACGCGCAGGGCCCGATGGAATATTTGTGGCGGACGTGGACCTATGCGGGCCAGCAAAGGATGACAGCCGCCGCCGTGCCTGCTTAACCCGAGGCGATGCGCCCGGATATCCTAAACCCGCTGTTCACCGAGGTGGAGGCGCTCAAAGGCGTTGGCCCGCAGTTGGCCAAGGGTCTCAAGCGGCTGGATCTCACCCGCGCGATCGACTTGCTCTACCATCTGCCGACCGGCGCGATCGAGCGGGTGGCCGCTCCCGCTGGGAGTGCGGCGCTCATTGGCCGCATCGTCATCCTTGAACTGACGCCCTTCGACTTCCGCCAGCCGCGTTCCGGGCGCGGGCCGACGCGAGTGCCTGCGAGCGATGCCGACGGAAACACGATCACGCTGGTCTATTTCAACAATCCCGGCTGGGCGAAGAAGCAGTTGCCGCGGGGCGAAGCGCGCATCGTGTCCGGCAAGCTCGAAGCCTATGGCGACGAGTGGCAGATCATCCACCCGGAAGTCACCGAGCCGGGGAAAGGCTCGGCACTGGCATTGCGGGAGCCCGTCTATCCCTTGACCGAAGGGATCACGAACCGCCGAATGGGGGAACTGACGGCGGCGGCGTTCGAGCGCGCGCCGGACCTGCCGGAATGGGTGGAGCCGGGGCTGCTTTCGCGCGAGAACTGGCGGCCCTGGCGCGCTGCGCTTGCGGAGGCGCACCGTGAACCGGGTTCGGCGCAGCGCCGCCGTATTGCCTATGACGAGATCTTCGCCAACCAGCTTGCGTTGATGCTGATCCGGCAGGCCTCCCGGCGCCGCCGCGGTGTTCCGCTCACCGGCACCGGTGAGCTCACCGCCAAACTGAAGCTTCCCTACAGCCTCACGGGGGCGCAGCGGCGCGTCATCGAGGAAATCCGCGGTGACATGGCGCAATCGACGCCAATGCTTCGCCTGATCCAGGGCGACGTGGGCTCCGGCAAGACTCTCGTGGCGCTGATGGCCATGCTTGCCGCCGTCGAAAGCGGTGCACAGGCGGCGTTTCTCGCACCGACCGAAATCCTCGCGCGCCAGCATCACGCGACGTTGCTCAAGCAGTTGGACAGTATCGGGGTGCGCGTTGCCATCCTCACCGGGCGGGAGAAAGGGCGACCGCGGGACAGCGTGCTGATGGGCCTTGCCGACGGGTCGATCGACATCCTGGTCGGCACGCACGCCATCTTCCAGGAAAAGGTCGCGTACCGGAATCTCGGCCTGGCCGTGATTGACGAGCAGCATCGGTTCGGCGTGTCGCAGCGCCTGCTCCTGTCGGAGAAAGCGGAACGTCCGCCCCACCTGATGGTGATGACTGCAACGCCGATCCCCCGCACCCTTACGCTCACCCAATATGGCGAGATGGACGTCAGCCGCATCGACGAGATGCCGCCGGGCCGAACGCCGGTGGAGACGCGCGTGATCAGCGAAGACAAGCTCCCTGACGTAATCGACGGTCTGGGGCGGCACATCGCTGCAGGAGGCCAGGCCTATTGGGTCTGCCCCCTGGTGGAAGAAAGCGAGAAGAGCGACGCCGCCGCGGCCGAAGAGCGCGCGCGGGTGCTGAGAGCACGTTTTGGAGACCGGGTCGGCCTCGTGCACGGCCGAATGAAGGGACCCGAAAAGGACGCGGTGATGGGCGCGTTTGCGGGCGGAGAGCTTGCGGTCCTCGTCGCCACCACCGTCATCGAGGTGGGCGTGGACGTGCCAAACTCAACGCTGATGATCATCGAAGGGGCGGACCGCTTCGGCCTTGCCCAGCTTCACCAGCTTCGCGGGCGCGTCGGCCGCGGCGAGGGGAAGAGTATCTGCCTGCTCATCCGCGGCGCGGAGCTGAGTGAAACCGGCCGCGCTCGCCTGGGCCTGATGCGGGAAACTAACGACGGCTTCCGAATCGCCGAGGAGGATCTGCGCTTGCGTGGTCCCGGCGAAATCCTGGGAACCAAACAATCCGGCGAAGTCGCCTTCCGCGTGGCATCTGCGGAAGATGTTGCAGCGCTTGCGCCATTGGCGACCGATGATGCCCGCCTGTTGCTCGACCGCGACGGAGGCCTCAAGGGCGAGCGCGGCGAAGCTGCCCGCACCTGCCTTTATCTGTTCGAACGCGATCAGGCGATCGCGCTGATCCGCTCCGGCTGACGAGAAAGTTCATTGATGCCGATTGCTGCTCTATTCCCCGTCCTGCTCGTATTCTTCGCCGGCGGTATGATCGCGCTTCAGGCGCCGACCAACGCCATGCTTTCCAAGGCGGGCGGTTCACCCGTCCTGGCCGCGTTGATTTCGTTCGCGGTTGGTACGGTAGCATTACTCGTCGCCTGGATCGCCAGCGGCAGCCGGCCGCAGGGCTCGGCCTTCGCTGGCCTTCCGGCCTACGCCTGGGCTGGAGGATTATATGGAGCTGTCTACGTCGCTGTGGCAGCCTTCGCTGCACCGCGCATCGGACTTGCCGCGCTGATCACGATCGGCATCGCCGGTCAGATCGCAATGGCCCTTTGGCTCGACCATGTCGGCGCACTTGGCCTGACTCGCGAACCCATCAACGTGGGACGGATCGGCGGCGCTCTGCTGGTGATCGCCGGTGTTGTCCTGGTGCGTCGAAGCTAGCGAACGAGCAGTCCGTGCTTCTTCTTGCCGAGGCTGAGCTTCATTGGCTGGTCGGCCGGAGCAATCAGCAAGGCAGGATCCTTCACGGCATTGTCGTCCAGGCGGACCGCGCCTTCTTCGACCTTGCGGCGTGCTTCCTTGTTGGATGCGGCAAAGCCCAGCCCGACGATTGCTGCAGTCACGCTCACGCCATCGCCGACTGAAAGGGTCGGCAAATCCCCGCCCGTCCCGCCTTGCTCAAACGTCGCCCGGGCGGTCTCCTGCGCTGCATCCGCAGCCCCTCGGCCATGCAGAATCGCAGTCGCTTCGGTCGCGAGCACGACCTTGGCCTGATTGATCTCGGCGCCTGGCAATGACTCAAGCCGGGCCACCTCTTCGAGAGGCAGGTCAGTGAACAGCCGCAGGAAGCGCCCGACGTCGGCGTCCGCCGTGTTCCGCCAAAACTGCCAGTAATCGTACGGGCTGAGCTGGTCTGCGTTGAGCCATACTGCGCCAGACGCCGTCTTGCCCATCTTGGCGCCGTCCGCCGTCGTGATCAGTGGCGTCGTGACGCCATAGACTTCCTTGCTTTCGATGCGGCGGGTCAGTTCGATCCCATTGACGATGTTGCCCCACTGGTCCGATCCGCCCATCTGGAGCCGGCACGCTGAGCGCCGCGAAAGCTCCAGGAAATCGTAGGCCTGCAGGATCATGTAATTGAATTCGAGGAACGTCAGCGGCTGCTCGCGATCCAGACGGAGCCGCACACTGTCAAACGTCAGCATCCGGTTGATCGTGAAATGTCGTCCGACGTCGCGCAGGAAAGGCACATATTCCAGCTTGTCGAGCCAATCGGCATTATTGACCATCACCGCATCGGTGGGTCCGTCGCCGAACGTCAGGAAGCTCTCGAACACGCGCCGGATGGAGGCGATGTTCGCGTTGATGTCGTCGGCCGACATGAGCTTGCGGCTCTCGTCCTTGCCGGACGGATCTCCGACCTTGGTCGTTCCTCCACCCATCAGCACGATCGGCTTGTGCCCCGACTGCTGGAGCCGCCGAAGCATCATGATCTGCACCAGGCTGCCGACGTGAAGGCTAGGAGCTGTCGCATCGAAGCCGATATAGGCGGTGACGATTTCCTTCTCCGCCAGCGCGTCCAGCGCCGCGGCGTCGGTCACCTGGTGGATGTAGCCGCGCTCGTCGAGCAAGCGTAGGAGGGATGAGCGGTAGGTCATGACCGGGCGGCGACTAGCATTGAGTTTGCCAGTCCAACAACCGTTTCGCCTATTTCGCGGCCGCTTTCGCTTCCGGCTCTGCCGGCGGCAGCATGCCCAGGTTCGTCAGCACTATCGCCATCGGGGTGCTGATGTCCCAGGGCGGCTTGCGCGTGATTTCCTGACCGATTTCCCACATCACCGGCACCATCTTTCGCGAAAGGGAGCCTTTGGCGACGTCTGTCATCCAGCGGACGCGCGACTCCGGATCCTTTGACACGTCGACGCCAAATTCGCCGAGGAACACCGGAATGTCGTTCTTCACCGAGTAAGCCGCCATTTTGTCGAGCAGCGCTTCCTGCTCGGCATAGTCCGTCTTGGTGCCCCAATCCCAGCGCGCTTTCCCCCAGACCTCGTCCTTGGTCATTCCGGCAAAGGGCCAGGGCGAATAATAATGGACGGACAGCAGGAGCTTATGGGGCACCGTGTCGCGGGGAAGGATATATTTGCCGTTGGTCGTCTTCGTGATGTCGGTCTTGTAACCGGTGATGATCAGCGGCCGACGCGCATTATTGCCGCCGGTCGCGCGGACGGTGTCGATGAACATCTGGTTGACCCGGGTCAGCGTTTCGTACGCCTTTTTCTCCGAGCCCATGCGCTCGAAATTGGTCTCTTCGTTCAATCCTTCGAAGACCAGCCGCTGATTGCGGTCGGCCAAGCGGGTGGCAATCTGGGCCCAGTATGACTTGAACTTGCGCTCAGCATCCGGCGTGAAGGTCGCGTAATTTTTGCCGAAGCGCTTCTCGTCGCCGGAATCGATCCAGCCGCCGTCCCAGTGAATGTTGACGACGCAATACATGCCCGCTTCGAGGATCCAGTCGACGACCTCCGCGACATGATCCGTCTTCTTGGCGTCGATACGGCCGCCATGGGCATAGGTATCCCAGGCGACCGGCAGGCGAACGGTCTTGAACCCAAGCGCTGCAAGATTTCGGATATATTGCCGGTTGATCGGCGGATTTCCCCAGCCGGTTTCCCAAATGTAATTGTTGTCGAGGGTGTTGCCGACATTGATCCCGACGCCCATGCGCTTTGCGACGGTCCAGGCATCGAGATCCTCGGCTGTCTGGATTTGCGCGCTGGGTGCCGGCTGCGTTGCGTGAACGGGCGCACAGACCGTCATCAAGGTAGCGCCAAAAAGGCCTGCCGCGAGCATGCGAACCCAGCGGAATGCAAATGTCTGCGTAATAGCCATGACAGCCGCGCTAAACGCCCATGCGCCCCCTGTCACTAGATTTCGTTTCGGCGTTAGCTCATGCCTGTAGCCAAGAGGGCGGAGAAAGCATGCAGCTCAACCTTGATCCCCATCGCGTCGCTCCACCGTCGAGGACGGATCTCAAATTGTGGGCGACTGCCGACCAGTGCGCCTCCTTCGGCCTGACTGCGACCTTGAACATCTGGTTCGCCGTCGGTGCACCGCTCGACGCTTTCGTCATTCCAAAATCGCCTGAGCCGCGCCGGCGGGACGGTTTGTGGAACACCACCTGCTTCGAACTCTTCATGCGCCGGCCGGGCGAAGCTGATTATCGTGAGTGGAATTTCGCGCCATCCGGCGATTGGGCTGCCTATGATTTTACCGACTACCGGGAAGGTATGGCCCCGGCGCCGGTCGATGCCCCGCCATATCTCCGTCTTGAGGACAGCCTGACCTGGTGGACGTTCGGCGCGACGGTCGGAATTGAGGCGGGCGGGTCGTGGGAATATGGCTTGTCGGCGGTGATCGAGGAACAGGGTGGGACCAAATCCTATTGGGCTCTTGCCCATTCGACCGAAAAACCCGATTTTCATCATCCGGATTGCTTCGTGGGGCGGCTCGCCTAATCAGCGGGAATGACCCTGTTCGGAATCGACCGGCTGCTTGCCGACCCGGAGCTGCGCCGCCCGCTCGAAGGCCAGCGCGTTGCACTTCTCGCCCATCCCGCCTCGGTGACGCGCGACCTGACGCATAGCCTCGACGCGCTCGCCGCCGCGGGCGTGAACCTGACCGCAGCCTTCGGTCCCCAGCACGGACTGCGCGGCGACAAGCAAGACAATATGGTGGAGTCCGAGGACTTTACCGATCCACTGCATGGCATTCCGGTCTTCAGCCTCTACGGCGAAGTCCGCCGTCCAACCGGTCAGTCGATGAGCACCTTCGACACGATCCTGATCGACCTGCAGGACGTCGGGTGCCGCATCTACACCTTCATCACGACACTTCTTTACGTGCTTGAAGCGGCCGCCGAGCACGGCAAGTCCGTGTGGGTACTGGACCGTCCCAACCCGGCGGGGCGTCCGGTCGAGGGCCTGACCCTTCACGAAGGCTGGGAAAGCTTCGTCGGCGCCGGGCCGATCCCAATGCGCCACGGCCTCACTTTGGGTGAACTCGGCCACTGGTTCATCAAACACTTCAACCTCGGCCTGGATTATCGCGTGATCGAAATGGAGGGCTGGGCTCCGGATATCGGCCCGGGCTTCGGCTGGCCCGAGGACCGCATCTGGATCAACCCGAGCCCGAATGCCGCCAACGTCAACATGGCCCGCGCCTACGCCGGCACGGTGATGCTGGAGGGCGCAACGCTGAGCGAGGGCAGGGGCACGACTCGTCCGCTCGAGATCTTCGGTGCGCCCGACATGGACGCTCGTGCAGTCATGGCCGAGATGGAGCGACTTGCGCCGCAATGGCTGGCCGGTTGCAAGCTGCGGGAGATCAGTTTCGAACCGACCTTCCACAAGCATGTCGGCAAGCTCTGCTCCGGCGTACACATCCACGCCGAAGGCGCGTTTTACGACCACCAGGCTTTCAGGCCGTGGCGGCTGCAGGCATTGGCGTTCAAGGCCGTTCGCAACCTGCATCCCGACTATGAACTTTGGCGGGATTTCCCTTACGAATATGCGTTCGGGAAGCTGCCGATCGACGTCATCAACGGCTCCCCCCTGTTGCGTCAGTGGGTCGACGCCCCTTCGTCGGAGCCCGGCGACCTCGACGCGATGACCCTTCCCGACGAACGCGCCTGGGAAGAGGCTCGGGCGCCATTTCTCCTCTACTAAAGGCTCCCGAAGAGTGAAATCTTCGCGCGTTGGTTAATGCTTCAGTAGCAGCTTGGGCGTAGTGCCGCTCTCAGAAGTGACTGGGAGCGGCTGCGCACATGGCTACGCACGGTATCGAAGAAGTAGCGGAAAACGCCATTCGAGCGGTGGCGCGGGACTGTGGCTCTCTGTCCATGGAATGCAGCGATGTGGCTGGATACGTACAGGGCGTGTCGAGCCGGCTCAACCAGCACCTCAAGGTGCTCGACCAGCTCGAAGATGTGACGACCCGGCTGCTTGGTGACCAAGCGCGTGTATCGGACTCGACCGACGAAGCGCGACTCCTCTCCGAACAGGCGCGTGAAAAGCTGAACGCCGGCCGCGGGGCGATCGACGAAACGATCGGCGGGTTCAAGGGTATCACTGAATTGGTCGTCCAGCTCGGCGAGCGCATGGCCGGCTTCGCTGCTGCAATGCATCAGGTACAGGCAGTTTCGGCCAGCATCGAGACAATCGCCCGCAAGACCAACATGCTCGCTCTCAACGCCACAATCGAAGCGGCTCGCGCCGGGGATGCGGGGCGCAGCTTTGCGGTCGTCGCGGCCGAGGTGAAGAAGCTTGCGCATGACACGCGGCTTGCCACCAATCAAATCGCAGACACAGTTGGCGAACTGACACGCGAGGCAGGGGCGGTGACGTCCGAAATCCGCACGGGCGTCGAGCGCAGCCGGGCAGCCCAAATGGGTTTCCGCCACATCAGCGAAACCGTGAACGAAGTCACGGAATTGGTCGCGATGGTCGACCGGCAGACCGAAGGCATTGCCCAGTCCACCAGCCTCATCCAGTCGAGCGTCGACCGCGTGAAGGCTGGCCTGACCGAATTCGCTGGGGACATCCGCGAGAACGGCAGCGAGCTGAACAAGGCACAAAGCCGGCTGAT
>JBJMUK010000220.1:0-3448 GCA_045811225.1 Sphingomicrobium sp.
TGATCCTCACTGCTGACCTCAACCAGATCATCACCGACTGCAATCCGTCAGCCGCGACGGCGGTCGGGCTTACCCGATCCGAGGCGATCGGCCGGGCTATATCCGATTTCATATCGCCGGAGGACTTCGACCGCACAACAGCGATGCTCGGCCGCAAGCTCGAGGAGGGCGGAACCACACGCTACGACGTGCGGGTTCGGAGCAGCAACGGCGAGTGGCTGTTTTGGGAGATCAATTCGGGCCTGACCTACGGTGAGGATGGCGACCCCGTCGGACTTCACGTCGTTGGCCGCGATATATCGGAGCGGAAGCGGTTTGAGCGTCAGCAGCAGATGCTCGTTGGCGAACTGAACCATCGCGTGAAGAACACGCTGGCAATCGTCCAGAGCCTTGCTCACCAGACGTTCGAGAAGGACGCAACGAATAGGGACGCCATCGCGAGCTTCGAAGGTCGGCTGCAAGCCCTCGCAACCGCCCATAACCTTCTCACCCGGAAGAGTTGGGAATCCGCCGAAATGGCCGAAGTCGTGGCAGAGGCGCTCGCGCCATTCTGCACCCAGAATCGCTGCGACATCGACGGTCCGATCTTGATTCTGCCGCCTTCCACTGCTGTTGCGATGGCCTTGGCGACGCACGAGCTCGCTACCAATGCTTCCAAGTACGGCGCCTTGTCGAATGAAGGCGGGCGGGTTTCCGTTCGATGGTCAGTAAGTACAGATGCTTTAACATTCGTGTGGCGCGAAGAAGGCGGACCTGCCGTCGCTCCGGTTACCCGTGCGGGTTTCGGGACTAAGCTCATCAAACGAACGCTGGCGTCTGAACTTAAGGGTACAGCAGAGTTAGACTTTCAATCATCCGGCCTAGTTTGTCGCGTGAAGGCTCCGCTCCCAGCCTGGCAAACAGCCTGACTTGTACGCCCGCTTCCACCATCCAGCATTGAGAGAGGTTCTGCTGTCAGGGCATCGCTAACATGAGCTATGCCCCCCGCAGCACGGCTTAATGGCAGATGATGACAGAAGTTGCGGGGCCGAGAACCCGAAGAAGCCGCGAACAATAAAAATAGGGCGGGCCGTTGCGCGGCACCGCCCTTAGATGCACCGCTAAGGGGACAGGCGGTACACGCCATTAACTGACTGAAATTGAATGAGTTCCGAGCGATCGCTTACGTGGGGACTCGATGTTTTCGAACTGAGAACAGCCCTCAGGCTTCGCATGCCTCTTCGACCGTCGCGAAGGTTTTGCCCGTCGCCGCTTCCCAGCGGGAGTAGCCGTTGGGCGCTGTCACTCGGCGGGGGAAGCTCTTGCCTCTTAGCCCTTCATTCCATTTGGTAAGCAGGGGGCGGAAAGGATTCATCGGACACTCCACAGCGATAGCCCCCGGATCCGAAACAAACGTTTAGGCCGCCCCGTTCCTCATTGTGCGAATGTCGCTTCCAGCCGACTCTGCCTTTCCGAGCGCTTTGGCGGCAATGTGAAGCCCGTATAGAGCAAATCATGAGCCGTGCGAGGCGCTGCTGGAGCGCCCTTTGGTCTAACACACGCAACCTAGAGACCGCGTTTACGACATCGCCGCAAAGCGTGCACCGTGGCTCCCGACATAATAACGCCAGCTGCTAGCGGGACCCGCCAACGCCTCAAGGCGTTAGGGCTTGGTGCGCCGTCTAAGTACCTCTCCCGCAATAATAATCGCCGCGGCTCTCGGCCTCTTGCTCGTTGCTTATGTTTTGATGGATGGGACCCGCGAGCGAACCGAGCGCAAGCCACATTGCGCCACTCAGGAAGCGTTGAACCAAGTCAAAGCTGAGCTATTCCGTCGCGCCGCTGCCGTGCGGGGCGCGAGTGGCGCGGGACTCATCGACGTCAGCGGGCAAGCTGTAGTGCGAGCTCCGTCGCGGATGGTTCGCCAACATCATCGTGGTTCGGATCGGGTAACATGCCGCGGCTCAATTGTCCTTGATCTGCCGCCTGGAATAGCGGTCCCCGGCGGGCGACGCAGTCTCAGCTCTAACGTCCTCTACGATTTGAAGCCTGGATCCAGCCAGACCGCGCAGCTGCTGATGCTAAGCAAGGCAGAGGCGATCGTGGTTCCATTGGCCGCTGTCTTTCAGGTCGGCTCTCGTTATGCTGGTCCGACGACAAATGTACTCCCGCGGGCCGAACAAAGCAGGCCGATCAACCAGCCACGCGCCGAGTCCCCCCAGCCGAACGCCGGCACACGGCCGGCCCCGACGTCCACGCCCGTGGTCGTTCGTGCCGGCGGACGCGACGCTGAAAGCGTTTCCACTCGGCCAAATCGACCCGGCGTGCGCGACCCCGCAAGGCCCACAGCGCCAGCAAGACCCACAGCAGCGCCAGCAAAACCCACGCCACCGCGCAGAGTTGCCGTTCCGATCGCGACGGCGACCGCAAGGCCTAGTTTCAATTGCCGCTACGCTCGGACGCGCAGCGAGGTCGCGATATGTAACGACCCGAGACTTGCGAGCCTTGATAGCCAAATGGCTGGACAGTTCTTCAGGGCATTGGGGCTGGCGAGACCGGGTCAGCGCGCCATCCTGCAACGCTCGCGTAACCGTTTCCTTCGCTATCGAGAATCCTGCGATTCAGAAGCATGCATCGCCCAGGCGTATCGGGCGCGCATACAGGAAATCAGTGACATTATGGCGGCAGGTTGGTGATTAAGGCACGCTTGAATGATTACAGATCGGGCGTCCTGTCGCGCCGGGCATCGAAATGGATGTCGGGTTCGCGGCGTTTCAAGCCAAGGAGGCCCGCGAGTCCGAGGAGACCGAGCAGGCCGAGCTTGGAGTTGCCATCGTCGTTCTGACGTCCATCGACGACGTCCACCTCGTCCGAAGCATTTGACTGAGCCATCGCCGGAGCCGCGGTCGCCGCGATGGCGAGAGCCAGGAAGTGCAACTTCATACGCATAATTCGTCCTTTCGTAGAGGAACCGCAGCTATTCCGCTCACGCGCTCAACCGCCCCGACGCGGCTCTCGTTCCGATGCCGTGCATCCAATCGGCGTATTTTCCGGAACAGGAAGCGCTCGGGTCAGTTACGTAATTTCTGCTTCGATCTTCGGGAGTTAGCGTAAATGGTCGATAGCAACGGACCACCAGCGACGGACCTAACGAGCGAACGCCCATCGGAAGACGTGACAGCAGTCCCGCTCATGGAAGAGCGGCTTTCGATCGCCAAAGAGCTGGTTGAATGCGAACGCGTTCGTGTGCGCGTGACCGTCGAAGAACGGCATGAAACGATCACTGAGCAACTCCTGCGAGACGATTTGGAGATCGAACGGATTCCGCAAAACATTCGTCTTACCGAGGCACCAAGTGTGCGCTTCGAGGGCGACACCACGATCGTCCCAATCGTGAAGGAGGTTGTCGTTGTCGAAAAGGCGCTGATGCTCGTCGAGGAAGTACACATTCGAAGGCGCTCGATCGCTG
>JBJMUK010000221.1:0-3693 GCA_045811225.1 Sphingomicrobium sp.
CGAGTCAGCGCTACTGCTCCCCATGCGCATCGTCCCTTGCACATGGCCTTCCGTGATCCGGACCTGCTTGAACCTGATCTGCTCGACCGGGAGCGGCGCAAGGATCTTCGGGAGTTGCTCGCGAGACCATTTCACGGCCTGTTCGGCGTAAGGCGACTGCCGTTCGAAGTGCACCACGACGTTCCCGCCCCTGTCGATCGTGACGCGATTTTCATCGAGCAGCTCCTGCTCAGTCGCGACCGAGAGATAAACCATTTGGCGCCACCGGCCGAACTCCGGCCGCAGCCCCTGGGGGAAATTGTTGTTGAGCTTGATCATGGCGGCGCCATGTTCGGAGCGAAACGCGCCATCATAAAGCGAGTAGTTGATTCCCGAGGTGAGGCTGCTGCCGTCAAGGCTGTCGAGCCCGTCGAGCAATACTTCAGCGCCATATCCCAGCTGCTCGTTCAGCCCGCGTCCAAGGAGCGGATGGTCGAAGCCCGATCTCAGCAGGATGGCGGGACTGTGAATCGTATTGGCACCAAGGATGCAGAGGTCGCATCCGACCCGTTGCTCCCGTCCGGCCTGCCGGAACCGGACTCCCGAAACGTTCGAAGTCGATCTCTCTAGTTCCAGAACCTCGGCCTCGGGCAAGATCCGCACGTTGGGATGCTCGGTGACGTGGCTGAACCCGTTGAATGCGGTGAATTTCGCGCCGACGGGGCACAGGCTGCAATGGAAGCTAGCGCAGCATCGCGGACGCTGCTTGGTGGCCACCCGGGCGCGTGCTGACGGCATCGCGAAGTGCATGTCCGGCTGCGCCTGCTTCATCAGGCGACAGGCAGACGTGAGCCGGTGCGGCGGCTGTGGATAGGGACGGCTGCGGAAGCCGATGACATGGAGATCGTCCGGACCGGAAATCTCCATGATCTCCTCGGCGATCGCGTAATAAGGCTCGAGCTCGTCGTACGAAATCGGCCAGTCCTGGCCACGACCGTAGCGGGTCTTCAACCGGAAATCGTTGGGATGCATCCGCGGCGTGTTCCCGGACCAGCAATTCGTTCCGCCGCCATAGCCGATGGTGAAATGCCACCGCTTCCGCTTGCCGGTGCGGACGAACGTGTCGTCCGAGGAAATGCCGCTGTTGCGACCTTCCTCGACCTGCTGCTCCCAGGAGCGCAGCGGTCCTTGCTCAAGCATCAGGATCTTGATGTCGGGCCGCAGCTGCAGAAGCCGGTGAACGAAGAATAGCGAACCGAAGCCGGTACCAATCACCACCACGGGATACTGCCGATCTGTCGGGCTCAATTCGGTGATGATCATCCGGTGCCGGCCCCTTCGGCGATGCGGGTCCACAAGCGGGCCCTGCCCCGTTTGCGAACGATGCCCATTCGTGGTGATGAAGTCTACACGCTTGCCACCGAACGGAAATTCCCACTTCGGGAATTCTCTGACGGGCCCATTCGCTTGATCTCGCTAGTCGAGGAGCCTGCCCTTTGTTATGCCCGCATGGAATGGCAGCGGGGGATGGGGCTTGCCGACATTGAGAAAGCCCGCCGTGGGGCTCGCAATCGCCCTGCTTCTGGTCGGGCTCCTCAGCTTTTCGCTTGCGCGTCCCGGCTTCACCTGGATGAACGCCTATAGCCCGAACAAAGAAACGCGGTCCTTCAACCGGGACGACGATCGGTTCGTTCGCGCCGCCAGGGATTTCGGCAACGCCCGAATTTATCTGCAGGGCTATCCGCCGTTCATGACAACACAGCTGTTCGTGATCGGCACGGCTGCGAGTTCCCTGGGCATTAAGGGGCCAATCAACCCCGTAACGCTGCGCGTTCTTTCCTTCGCCTGGGCACTGGCGATGCTGGTCCTGACGGCCGCCCTGGCACGATGGTATGGCCTGTCCGCGTTTGCCGCGGGCGTGTCCGCCTACTTGCTCGCCGTTGCTCCGCAGTTCGCGCTGCTTGCAAGCCAGGGAACAGCCGACATCAGCGCGCTCGTTCTGTTTTATGCATCGATCCTCTCGGCGATGCTCGCCCGAACCCGCCGCTCGCGCTGGTGGTTCTACGCGAGCTGGGTGCTGGCGGGCGTCGCCATGGCGGACAAGTTCTTCCTTCCCGCACTCGTCGCGCCTGCGCTCCTGGTCTTCGCCGCGCCGCGAGGGCGCAGGCTGGAAGCAGCTTTCATCGGAAGCGCCCTCGGCCTTGCCAGCTTCTGCGCCGCCAGCCTGTTCAATTATACGCCGTGGGACTTCCGCCGGCTCATGACGATGTTGATGTATGACAATTTGATAATCGACGGCGGCAGGAACCGGCTCCAGCAGGTCATTGCTTACTCAGGCGACCTCTTCGTCACCGCCGGCATATTTACGACACTGGTCGCAATCGCGGCGGTCGTCGACTGGGCGATACGAAAACGGGACTGCTTGCAACGCCTCCCAGGTGCAGTTCCGCGCGACGGCAGAGGTTTCGTGATGGCTGCCGTGAGCTTTGCAAAGCATCCCACCGCCCTTCTCGCGCTGCCGTTACTCCTCAACCTCGCGCTGATCCTCAACGCGCAAGTGCACTTTGCTCGCCACGTCCTCGTGTATGCGCCGGTGATCTGTCTCCTGGCGGCGTCGCTTGTGGACCGAGTCATGGATCGCCTGCGACATCGCTCGGCGCCGATGCGCGTGGCGTCGTTCCTCGGCGGGATTGTCCTGGCTGCGTTGCTGTTTGCGAATGCATATGCCGTTACCAGCCATTACGCGGACGACATCAGGGTTCAGGTCGCTAACCGGATTGCTCGTGAACCCGGTGTCGCTGTGACCGCCACTAATTTCTACACGGCTATTCGCGGGACCCGCCAAATCGATCAGCCAGTCCCGTCGTCGGAACGATACCTCACCTGCGACATCGAATTTGCCCGTTATTTAGGCAAGACGAACGTCCACCAGGTCTTCCACCCTTACGGCGGCCAGGCACGCCTGAATTTCCTCAATGATTTATTCGCCGGGCAGACTGCGTATCGGCCCATTCTTACGGTGGAACGAAAGCCGCGTTCGCTCGAAGAGCATGCTGCAAGTGCAGGGTTATTGCCCGAGCTCGACACCAAGTTCCCCGACAAATGCATCCTGTTCGAGCGAGCCGATGTCGCGGCGCGAGTGAGCTAGCGACGAATCACAGCGCAGGACCACCCTGGACGATGACCGGCTCAACCGACCGCTTCGATCCGTCCCGGTCTGCCCAGACCCGCTTGAGATAGCGGCGAAGCGGGGCCTCCACGAAGTAGAAGCTGGCGAGTGCAGCAGCCATTGTCAGTGCCAGCTTCACCGGCAATGGCCACGCGTGAAGGACCTTCGTGAACGGCTGCTGCCACAGGTAGATTGAATAGGACCACAGGCCCATGAGCGTCAGGACCTTGGTGGAGAGTAGGCGAATGGCGAATCGCGGCGCCGTGTCGATCGTGGCGACCGAGACGCCCAGAAGGAAGGTGCCGATCGTATATTTGACGACGTCGGGGAACAAATAGGTGTGGAACATCCCGCCCAGCAATCCGGCGACGATCGGCAGATAGGCAGGCACATTGCGTTTGCACAACACGAGATAGAGGCCGCAGGAAACGAAGATCGACGCGATGCGCACGTCCGTCCGCCAATATACGGCACGGTAATCCAGACCGAACCAGGACTGGATCAGGCCGTTGATCGCGCAGACTGCCGCAATCGCGAGAATGATG
>JBJMUK010000222.1:0-2616 GCA_045811225.1 Sphingomicrobium sp.
TCGCACTTCCTCAGCCTCGACGAATGCGGCGCGCTGATGGAGCGGATCGACGCCGGCGCCTATCCGTCGACGTTGTTCGAGGGCAGCGAGGAGAATTACCGGACGAGCGCGAGCTGCAACCTCAACGTCTATGACCCGGTAGTGGCGAAGGTGGAGAAGCGCATCGCTGACCTGCTGGGGATCGACCCGGCATTGGGCGAGCCGTTGCAGGGCCAGCGCTATCAGCCGGGCCAATTCTACAAGTCCCACGAGGATTTCTTCTACATCGACCAGCCCTATTGGCCCGAGACGGAGAAACGCGGCGGCCAGCGCACCTGGACCGCGATGATCTATCTCAACCAGCCGGAGCTGGGCGGCGGCACGGGCTTCACGGCCCTCGGCTTCCAGGTCATTCCGCGGCCGGGCTGGATGCTCATCTGGAACAACATGAACCCGGACGGCAGCCCCAACAAATGGACTGCGCATGCCGGTCAGCCGGTCGAGGAAGGCACCAAATATATCGTAACGAAGTGGTACCGCGAGCGGCCGTTCGTCTGATGCGCTAGACTCCGATCACCTCAGCGAAGCGCCGCACCGCTGCTGCTGGATCATCCGCGCCCCAAATCGCCTGGCACACCGCAAGAAAGTCGGCACCCGCATTGACCAGCGGTTTCGCGTTGTCGGGAGTGATTCCACCAATCGCCACGCACGGGATTTCGAACAGGGTCGACCACCAGGTGAGGATCGACGGGTCCGGACGGTAGTGCGACGGCTTGGTGGTGGTCGGATAGAAAGCGCCGAACGCGACATAATCGGCGCCCGCCTCGCCCGCCTCCATCGCGAGATGCCGGCTGTCGTGGCACGTCTTGCCGATCTGGGCTGCGGGACCGAGCAGCGCCCGCGCCTCACGCACGTCGCCATCCTGCTGCCCAAGGTGCACCCCGTCCGCACCGATGCGTTTAGCGAACTGCATGCTGTCGTTGACGATGAACGCCACCTCCGCATCGGCGCAGATGCGCTGCAGCGGTTCGGCGAGGCGAGCGAGCTCGTCCTCCGGCGTGTCCTTGACCCGCAGCTGGAAGGCGGCGGCAACCCCATGTTCCAACGCAGCCCTCAAGCGATTCGGAAAGCCGCCGGCCACGCCTTGCGGGCTGATCAGGTAGAGCTTGCAGGGGTCGCGTTCGTTCGAGGCGAACGCCTGTGCAAATTCCTGGGTGACTTCGTCCAACGTCAGGCCGGCACCTTCTCGGTCGACGCCTCGTAGATCTCATCGATCGCGGTTCCCAGCGTCCGGTTGAACTCCTCGTCGCTTTGCTGGTGGCGCAGGTCGGAGAGAAGCGCTCGGCTGAAGCTGGCGATCATCCCGGGGTTCTTAGCCAACTCGCGGCAGGCCTCGTAGCGCGAGAAGCCGCCCGACAAGGCGACCACCCGCAGCACCTTGGGATGATTGACCAGAGGCTCGAACAGGCCTGGCTGCTCGGGAATCGAGAGCTTGAGCATGACCTGCTGCCCTTCGGAAATCTCGTCGAGTTCCTCGAGGATCGCGGTGAGCAGGAGGTCATCGCTCGCCGCGCGGTCGGCGCTCTTGATGTTCACCTCCGGCTCGATGATTGGCACCATGTCGTGACCGAGCACCTGCTTCGCAATTTGGAACTGCTGCACGACGAGAACGGCGATTCCTGCCGGATTGGCGGCATTGATCACCGACCTTTCCTTGGTGCCGAACACGCCAAGTGACTTCGCTCGCTCGAGCAGCGCGTCGAGTCCGGGGATTGGCTTCATCATCTGGACGCCGTTCTCCTCGGCCTCGAGCCCCTTGTCGACCTTGATGAACGGCACGATACCCTGATCGATCAGCGCCTGCGGAGTCGGCTTGCTGCCGATCTCGCCGTCCATCGTTCGCTCGAACAGGATCGCGCCGATGACCTTGCCCGATCCAAAGCAGGGCGAAGTGATGATCCGCGAGCGCATCTGGTGGATGAGTTCGAACATCTCCTCATCGCTCGACCAGGCGTCCTCTTCGATGCCGTAGCCCTTGAGCGCCTTGGGCGTCGAACCGCCGCTCTGGTCGAGCGCGGCGATAAAGCCGTTTCCCTCCCGCATTTTGGCAAACATTTCAGCGTTCCGAGCCATATCCCCTCACCCCTGATTGCGTTCGAGGGCAGTCACACCGGGTAACGTACGCCCTTCCATCCATTCGAGAAACGCCCCGCCTGCTGTCGAGACGAAGGAGAAGTCTTGCGCCACCCCGGCATGATTGAGCGCGGCTACCGTGTCACCGCCGCCGGCAACCGAAATGAGCGAACCTTCCTTGGTCAGCGCAGCGGCGATCGGATTCTCGGCGCGATCCTGTTCGAAAAGACGATGGACGGCGAAGCGGATGGCCGCCCCGTCCCGGAATATCTGTGGCACCGCGGAGTCGTGCCCTTCCTCAAGGTCGACAAGGGTCTCGCCGACGAGCGCGACGGCGTGCGGCTGATGAAGGACAATCCGACGCTGGACGCGCTTCTCGATCGTGCGGTCGACAAGGACGTTTTCGGCACGAAGATGCGCTCGGTGATCAACAGCGCCAACCAGGCCGGGATTGCCGAGGTCGTCCGCCAGCAATTCGAGGTGGCGGAGCAGATCCTGGCGCAT
>JBJMUK010000223.1:0-7982 GCA_045811225.1 Sphingomicrobium sp.
GTGCGTCCCACACGGAACGCGCCCCAAGTGCCGAGGAGCTTTACGTCAACGGGCCCCACCCTGGCACCCATGCCTTCGAGATCGGCGACCCGGATCTGGTCAAGGAGAAGAGCAATGGGCTGGAAGCCACGTTGCGCAGCAGCGGCCCCGGCTATTCAGTCAATGCCTCAGCCTATCACCTGTGGTTCAGCGACTATGTCTACCAGCAGCAAACCGGCGAAATCCGGGATGACTTGCCCGTGTTCGAATATCGCCAGGGCGGCGCCAGGTATCTGGGCTTCGAGGTCGAAGGGTCGGCGCGGCTCGGAACTTATCATGGCTTCACGATCAACGCGGACGGGCTTGCCGACTATGTTCGTGCAACCATCGACACGGAGGGGCCGGCGCCCAGGATCCCACCGTTCCGCGCTCTGGTCGGGATTGAGGCCCAGTCGGACCGCCTCACCGGCCGTTTGGAAATCGAAAGAACCGCACGTCAGGAACGCGTGGCCTTGTTGGAAACGCCGACCCGTGGCTTCACGCTCGTGAACGCGTCGGTGGCGTTCAAGCCGTTGCGTGACAATGACGCGACGACCATCACTTTGTCCGCCAATAACATTTTCGATGTGAACGCCCGACGGCACGCGAGCTTCCTCAAGGATTTCGCGCCGCTTTCAGGACGTGACCTTCGGTTGAGCGCGCACCTTAGTTTCTAGGTGCTCACGCAGGGATGGGCCACAAGCCGACCTCAGGGGGCCTTCGCGCGGGAAGCGGATACGTTCGCGCTGGGCCTTCCGACGCGAACGGTGATCGTCTGCTTCTTCCAGTCCGTGATCTGCACCTGCTTGACCGACGCCGCAGCATCGAAGTCGCCGCCGAAGTGCGGGCAACCGGGAGCAAGGCCAGAGCTGGCGCTGCTGCTAAGCTTCAGGCGCAATAGCGTCGCGTTCTTCCCGGTCTCTGTCAGGGTCAGTTTACGGTTGCGCTCATTGAGCCGGTAATTGCCTCCCACGTGTATGGGCTTGCCCTGACCGATCTGCGCCGCCGCAACCCCGTAGAAGGGCGCCTTGCTATTTCCCGAGGATGGGCAGGTCTTCGGCCTGGGCACGGCTTGAGTCACGCCGGAACCGACCACCGCCACGCCCGCAGTTAGGAGGATGAGGGCTGCCTTGCGCCCGCTGGATCTCATGAACATGCTGTTCGCCCTATGAACCCGGAGCACGCAGATGCTGCCGCGAAGAGGGGGACGACCATCCGGAATTGTCCTTAGCAACGCCGGAGCAAGTGAAGGAGCGCGAATGTCTGCTTTCGACCCATTGCAGACATTCGGACTTTGATCAGATTTGTGTGAAGTTTTGTCGGTTCATGGAGCCCCATGACTGTTCTTTTCGGAGGAATTGATACCAGCCGCGAATACGCCACAGGTTGCAAAGCTGGCGGTATCCGAAATTCTCGACCACTGCGACCAGAGCAAGCGTTGCGAAGTCGCGGACCCGGCCGAGCTTCGCAACGAAGACTTGCTCCAATATCAAGCTCAGCACGCTCATTAGGATTCCGAGGGTGAAAACGGCCGCGACGAACGCCAGAAAGTACTCGGCGGACAATATGCCGACCGCCCAGGAGATAGGCACCACGATATAGCCAAGGACGGCGATCAGTGGCCCGACAATGTCAACCAGGATCAATTGGGCGAATCCGATCATGCCCACTGCGCCATAGCGCGGGTTGAAGATCAGCGATGCGTGCTGGAAGAAGGTCTCGAGGGCGCCACGCTGCCAACGCGATCGTTGCCGACCGAGATCCCCAAAAGATTCCGGCGCCTGCGTCCAGACGACGGGCTCCGCCAGAAAGCGAATTGCGTATGGAAGCCCTGCGGACCGGAAGTAGCGGTGCAGCTTGATGACAAGCTCCAAATCCTCGCCGATGCTGCCAAGGCTATAGCCGCCGACGGCGACAACTGCGTCATGCCGAAACAGACCGAACGCGCCGGAAACGATCAGTGAGGCGCCAAGACGGCTCATTCCAAGGCGCGCCAGCATGAACGAACGCTCATATTCGAGGGTCTGGACGAGGGCGAGGAAGTTGCTCGGTAATCGGGCTTCCACGACGCGTCCGCGCCGCACTTTTGATCCGTTCGCTATGCAGATCGTCCCACCGACGGCGATGGTGTGCGGATGCTCAATGAAGGGCCAAACGGCCCGCAGCAGGGCGTCGGGTTCCATCAGGGTGTCGGCATCGGTGATGCAGATGAGGGGCGTCCGGACAGCGTTGATTCCGGCATTTACGGCATCCGCCTTGCCACCACCATTTTCCTTGTCGACCACGAGCAGGCGTTGGGCAGTCGGCGACGTGTAATAGCCTCGAATCGGGGCGTGGGGCGCCACCTGATCACAGAGCCGAGCGGTCGGGTGCAGGTCAAACCTGGCGATTAGCCGAGCCAGCGTATCGTCGCTCGATCCGTCGTTGACAACAATCACTTCAAATTCGGGATATTGGAGATCGAGCAATGCCTCGACGCTCTCCGCTATCGTTGCGGATTCATTATATGCCGGTGAGATGATGGTGACCGCGGGGGCAATCTCTGAATAGCGTTTCCACAGCAGGGCGGGGCTGGCGAGGGGTGGGCGCTCAATCAATGCCCGTGCGGCCGCCACGAAAACTAACATGAAGACTGTGACCTGCCCCACGACCAGCAGGACGACGGCCAGGTCCACAATCCCGGCCACGTCCCGAACAGTTTGCAAGGGGATCATTAGGACCGACTATGTTCTGCCAGCGTCAGCGCCGCCATCTCACCCCTCGGGCCGTCTTGGCGCTCGGCGATTTCCGCAAGCCTCGTCTTGCCCTCATTTCCGAAGCGCACGAGGGCTTCGGCCGCATTCAAGCGGACTGCCCAGTGGGGGTCGTCGAGAAGGCATTCGAGCTGATCCATAGCCGGGACCACGCCGATCCGTCCGGCGGCCCGGGTGGCCGCCGCCCGGACGGTGGGAAGCGGAGAACGCAAATGGTGCAGAACCGCCTTGGAGCCTTCGGGGTGCTTTAACCTCGCGAGGGCATCGAGGAGCTGTGCCAGTTCGAGTTCCGAAGGCTCCGCCTTCATGGCGAGTGCCGAGATTGCACCCACGGACGCGAAATCGTTCCGCCTGGCGAGCGCCTGAGCCGCCGCCGTCCGCAGCGACCAACCTATCGATTGATCCGTCAGCAACGCGCGTACTCCGGCGAGATCGGTGCGCGCCAATTCGAACAGCAACATGATGACTATCAGCGGGGCCTCCTCACTCCCTATGCCAAGTTTGTCGACCAGCTGACCTGTCGGCGGCGCCTTGCCGATAGCGGCGAGCGAAAGTGCGGCCGTCAGCGGCACCTGCCGGTGACGGTCGGCAAGTGCGCCCCTGAGGGCAGCTATCGACCCGTCGTCGGCGAAATTCGCGAGCGAGCTCGCGGCCAGTATCCGGGTCCGCACATTTCCGCTCTCCAGCCGCCGCTGCAGCCGTCCTGTGACACCGGCCTGGATCACGCGCTCCGCAAAGATCCTCTTTTCCTCGCCACGCACCAGGTCGAGAATCTCGACCACAAGATCGGTCAGGATATCGACCGTCCCGTCCGACGCCCCTACTTCACCCTCTGCCCCGGCTTTCAACAGTTCGACATAATGCGCCCGCTTGAGGCGCCGGCTCTGCGCTCTGCGGTTCGTGAGCCAGCGGTAGACGATCAGCAGGGCCAGCATTGCAAGCGCCAGGCCGCAAGCTGCCGACGACCAGATCCAAAAGAGGGTCAGTAACGTCAAAATCGATAGCCCATGCCCAGTGCAGCGGTCCTGCGGGTGGGCGATCGTTCGGGGTCGTCGACGGCATAGCTGAGGCGCGCGCTCAACTGATTGCCGAGGTCCAGTGCGATACCCGCAAAGCCGCTCCTGGTGCGCCGGACTCGTCCGGTGTCGAGATCAGGCGCGTCAGCCATCCCCACGAATACACGAACCGACTCGAGCGGCAGGGCGTCGCCGCGCACCAGCCAGCCGGAACTGTGGGTGGGGCCGTCCCAGATGTTGATCCACTGGGCCGTGACCCACGCCCGGCCAGCTAAATATTGCTCGATCCCCGGCGTGACCGTCTGGACGTCGCCCGTCGCATAGTCAGCATGCCTCAGATCAAGGCGGACGATGGTCGCATAGCGCCCGCCGTGCAGCCTGGATGCCGCTCCCAAACCCAGCTGGACCCGCGGCCGGTGCTGCGGTTCAACTGCGCCACCGGCGAAAACGTAGGCGCTGTTGGACGCGGAGAATCGATAGTCGAGTCTCGCCTCACCATAGACATCGGTCCCGCCAAACCGGCGAGTTCGCTCGGCGGTTACCGCAATGGTCGTCGCGGCATTGGGTCGGTGCTGGAGAACAGCCGCTGCCGAGGTCCACTCGGAACCGTCATCGAGTTCGGTGTGGCTACCGTCTAGATCGATACGCCATCGCCATGGTGCTTGTGCCTTTGCCGTTTCGATCTGGCGATGCAGCGCATCCGCTTCGGCGTTGCCGCTCCCGATTGGATAGAGGTGGGCCAGCGCGGCCTTGTGCAAACCCCGGCGGAGGGCGATCCGGGAGAGGCCTATCCTGGCATCCGCATAGCCAGGTGCAAGCTGGAGCGTCCGGTGGAACGCGGCCTCCGCTGCCTCGAGCTGTCCCAGCGTAAGTTCGGCCAGGCCAATCTGCAGCTGAATGTCCGCGTTGCGGGGATCGGCCCGGAGGGCCCTGCTCAGCAGGTCGACCGCCTTTTGCGGCTGCCCCGCCCGGCGCGCGGCCACTCCTGCCTCGTAATCCCCTATGGGGGTCTGGGCCGGGACCGCACAAGGAGCCAGCATCAGAAGCATCGGTCCGTAGCGGGCGGGGTTCACTCTGGCGGCCGCAGGAGCCGCGCAAGACGAGCGACGAGTTCGTCGAGGATGAACGGCTTCGTGATGTAGTCGCTCGCACCCATTTCGAGCGCGGCAACAATATCGTGACCTCGGTTTCGAGCACTGAGAAAGATGACGGGAACATCCTTTGTCCGCCTGTCTTGCCGTATCCGGCGAAGAATCTCGTACCCATCGTGAGCTTGAAGGATGGTTTCCGTGATGACCGCGTCGGGCGACCCTTCTCGCAGGGCCATCATTGCCTCAGCTCCGTCACGCGCGACCATGGTGCCATATCCAAGCTGGCCCAAACGGTGTTCGAGCAGCCCGGTCAGCAACGGATCGTCATCGCAGATCAGCACACACCCTGACCTCATATGACTGGGGTTCCGGTTACAGTCAGATTTCCGCATTGGCCGTCCGATTGCCAGGCTGTGTCAGGAACATCGGGTGGCCACCATCAGGCATACCCCGATGCCCGGCCGCTTGTCTGCTTATTTTCCTAATGTCCGCTTTCGACCCATTCCGGACGTTAGGCGCTTATATCCGCTTTCGACCCGAAGCCGACGTCGATCCCGGCAGGATTGCACGCCTCCTGCGCAGCCGTGCTGTGCACGATGATATTGAACGGCGCGCTGTAGGGGCGTAGAGCATCCGCGTGCGCAATCGCCGCTCCAACGGGCGGCGGAGCGAGGGGCCAATTATGGTCAAGGCGATGCGTCATCTTCGATTGCCGCTGAAGACAGCAATGGTGGCAGTCGGTCTTGCGACTGCGACGGCGGGCGTTGCGCAGACTGTGCCGCTGCGCGTGCAGATTCCCCGCCTGACCCCACTTCCGCAACCGGCCCCCGAACAGACGGAATACACTGAGGTTGTCGCATGCCCATCGGTCGTGAAGTATCGCATCGATAGCGCGGACGGTTGGCAAGGAAGTTCAAACGACGCCGAATTGGGCAATGCGTACACTGCCGAACAGGGCACCAGGCAGGTCCTGTACTGTTATTACAAGCCAGGTGGGCTGTTGACGCGGGTCGTCGAGCCGGATCACTGCCAGCCACTTGACGCCGCGCTGTTCAAAAAGTCATTCCTCTGCAAGAAGTAGAGCGAGCCTTGCGGCTGCGAGAACGGCGGCATGGCTGAGGCTCCAGGGCGGTGTGGTCCATGACCTTCCCCTCGACCTAGAACAGGTGTTCCGGGTGTCGCAGCTTCGATAATCTCCGTCGATGGCCGCTTTTCACCCAAATGCGACCTTCAGCGGATGTCCGAGTTCGACCCATTGCAGACATTTCTCTCTCCCGGCATGCTGGATCACGATGTCCTGGCCAAAGCTTCGCCTCGTGGTGTCTTTTTGCTTGTTGCTCCTCTATTTTCTTGGAGTGGTGGCTAGCCTTGGAATGGGTGGTCCGAGGGGCGTCGCGGGTTGGTCGCTCGCGACATTTATAGTCATCGCCCCGTTCGCCTTGGTCGCAACGCACAGGCACTCGGCTGGCAAGTGGGTGCAGTATGCCGTCCTACTTGTGCTCGGGACGTTCTTCGTGCTCGGCATGTTGGCGCTGGCTCGGGAGTGAAGAGGCAGCCTGAAGGAACGTCCGGTTTCCACTCAAAGCAGACATTCCGGCTGAACGTCCGAGTTCGACCCAAAGCAGGCTTTCCTGACTACAGGACGTTCAAGCTACCAATATTTCAGCACGCCTGCCCACGAATTAAATTTACATTCACCCTGAACGAGCGCCTATCTCAACCAGAGCGGTCGATCCGGGGGCATAAAACCCACTCATTGCGCGCCGCTCGCCTGTGGAATTTCAAACCGCAGATCAGGGGAAAATCGATGTTCAAAACAATGCTCGTCGCGATTGGCGCGGCTGCGATGGTTAGCGCCGTTCCGGCTGCGGCCCAGGATTTTCCGCTAAAGGGCGGCAATTATTGGAATGTTGCTGAAATCACGATCGAAGACGGCCACTTCGGCGACTATGCGGACTTTCTGGCGGGGACCCGTCGGACCAATCTCGATTTCAGCAGGTCCAAAGGCTGGATCAAAGACTCATACGTTCTAGCGAACGTCAACAAGCGTGCGGGCGAGCCCGACCTCTACCTAGTAACGATCACCGACCACTTGACGACACCGGCTGAAGACGAGGCCCGCGAATAAGAGCTCAACGCCTTCCTTAAGAGCACTTCGCGTCAGCAAGATGCGCAGAGCGGCGCGCGTGCCAAGTTCCGCCATCTTGGCGGCTCGATGCTCCTTCAGGAACTCCTTTTTAAGAAATGATCTCGGCGGGGGCGCCTTCGGGTGCTCCCAAGCTGCTCGCAGACGCCAAGCCTGCGCTAGTGTCCGCCTTCCACCCAAAGACAACATTCCGGCCGAACGTCCGAGTTCGACCCAATGCCGACGCTTCGCAATCGTTCGGTTTGTCTTAGGTATCGAGCAGCGCTGCCGAATACGCGTCGAAGCAAGGCTGGGACTTGGACTCTATGTCGGCGGGTTTCAAACGGCCATAGGTCAGCTCGACAAGGTGCGCCGCCGTGAGAGGTGCCATCGGGTTTCTGTTGGCCTCTAGAGCAGCTTCGAGGCGGCCGATGTAATAACTTGCCGCACCTAGCGCGTACGCACGTTTCTCGTTCCAAACTCCCTCCGCTCCGCTTTCATAAGCGACCGTCATAACTGCGGCGCAGGTAGCAAGCTCGGATTCAGTCGCCGGAGCCGCGGCCGTGGCGACAGCCAGCACCATCGAAATAAGCATGAAGGACTCTTCTCGAAACACCTCCTAGGCTAACGGGATGTGCCTGTTGACGCTAGCTTATGCTACGAGGGTTCGGGCAGCTGCCGACCATTTCAGGAAGCTGAATGTCCGGTCCCGACCCATTGCGGAAATTCCCCCAACCTTCGACATGGCAGGCCTCAGTCGATAATAGGATCGCGTGGCGCTGAAGATCTTCACCATTGGCTATGAAGCGACAACCATGGGCGACTTCATCGTCGCATTGACGTCAGCGGGTGTGAAGCGGGTCATCGATGTCCGGGCGCTGCCGCTGTCCCGGCGTCCCGGCTTTTCGAAGACGCCGTTGAAGAATGCGTTGGCGGGGGCGGGGGTGGATTATGTCCATCTGCGGGCGCTCGGCACACC
>JBJMUK010000224.1:0-2645 GCA_045811225.1 Sphingomicrobium sp.
TGAACTGAATCGACAGCCAGTGCGGATCGCCTCGGGAGACGTGATCGACGAGGTCGATTGCCTCGAGAAAGAAGAGCTTGCGCCGCTCCCAGTTACGCAGTCCTTCCAAGCCTGTGCCACCGAGGATAGCGCGGCGCGGCTTCAGCCCCTCACCGATGCCCTCGACTGTCGTCCGCGAACCCAGCGAAAAGCCGCCAAGATCGAACTCACCAAGCCCGAGATGCTCGACCAGCTCGCGAAGGTCGCGCGCAAGAATGCCCTTGGGATAAGCTTCCGGTTCGTGCGGGCGGCCGCTTTGCCCATGCGCGCGCAGGTCCGGCATGATGACGCGAAAACCCGCGGACGCGATCCGTTCGGCGTGCCCGAACTTGACCCAATTCATCACCGCATCGGAAAACAGCCCATGCAACAGAACGACGGGCTTTCCCGTCCCAACCTCATGGTAGGCGAGATCGACCCCGTCGGAAGCTTCCCACAAGTGCAATTGAGCGCTCACCCCGGAAAGTGCCCCGTGGCTTCGACCCACTTGTCGACGAGCTTCTGATAATTGTCGGTGCGTATCTCAGGCAGGCCCTCGGTGTTGAGCCAGTGCCGATGGATGCTCTCAGCGCCGAAATGATGCTTGGGCGTGTACTGTGACGGATCGTCGAGCGAGGCGACGGTCAGGTCCATGTTCTCGCTGCCATCCTTGAACTTAAACCCGAGCGAGGTGCCGCACTCCCGGCAAAAAGGCCGCACCGCGATCGGCGAGCTGTCGTACCAGTCCGGCTCCTGACTCCACTGGACCTCCGCCTCCTTGAAGTTCTTGAACGCAATGGACACCGAACCGGTGGAGCGCTGGCACATGCGGCAATGACAGAGATAGGCCTCCTGGTCGCGCACCGTTGCCGTGTACCGTACCCGCCCGCAGGCGCAGCCGCCGCTTATCTGCTCGTCCATTTCATCCTCCCTTGGAGCGCAGGCATGTGCGCGGCTAAGGGGCGGCATGTCCAGCGGTCTGACAGCTGAAGAAATCGTCCAGGACGCCACTTGGCTCGCGCAGGCGCTCGACGCTGCGGCGGGCGTCGTCCGGCTCGTTGCCATGGATCGCGACAGTTACCGCGCCGCCAGCTTCCTCGACGACCGGCTGATGCAGCAGCCGGTCAATGCGCAGATCGTCCCTTGGCCTGAAGTCGAAGCCGCGGTTGCCGATGAGCTGCGCTCCGACGCACGGTGGATCTTCCACATCGGCCATGTCGGCTCCACTCTGGTCTCACGGCTGCTCGGCGAGTTCGATAGCGTTTTGGCGATCCGCGAACCCCGGCTTCTGCGCGACATCGCGATGATCCCCAAAGACATGCGAGGCCCTCACTTAACCGCCGTACCGAAGCTGATGTCCCGCACCTTTGCCGAGAACGAGGTTGCGTGCGTCAAGGCAACCAGCTTCGCCAGCGAGATTGCCGCCGATCTCGTGCCCGCCGGTGAACGCGCACTCTTCATGTACGCCAACCCAAGCAATTACATCGCGAGCA
Organism: Sphingomicrobium sp.; assembly: GCA_045811225.1. GTDB lineage: Bacteria > Pseudomonadota > Alphaproteobacteria > Sphingomonadales > Sphingomonadaceae > Sphingomicrobium. The sequence continues at coordinate 1,512 of JBJMUK010000224.1, forward strand.
TTCTTGCCGGCGAAAACAGCGTCAAGGAGCTGCATGCACTCGACGACTATCGCCGCCAACGGCTTGGCACCCGCAACATCGCCATACCGCATGCCCAGAACGATGCCGAGCGCGCCGCTGCGGCCTGGGCGTGCGAAATGACGACGCTCGAGGCTGCCGCGGAACGTATCGCCGATCGCAGCATCGCCTGGGCCGACTTCGACCAGATGCTTGGCAACATGGCATTCGAACTGGGCCGAGTGGCCGAGCATTTCGGCTTCGACACGTCGGAAGAACGACTGCGCTCAATCTCGTCAGGGCCACTCATGCAGCGCTACTCGAAGGATCCCAGCTTCGAGTACACGCCGCAACTGCGCGAGGACCTCATCGCGCAGGAACTGCGTCTCCAGGGTCGCGACATTGAAGGCGCCCTTGCCATGCTTCGTTCAGCAGCCGAAAAGTCGCCGCTACTGGCGCAGGCACTCAGCCGCGCGGAGGACTGAATGTACCGAATTCTCCAGCTGCTGACCGACGCCGAAGTCGCCGAGTGCAAGCAGATCGCGGCGAGTACTCAGTTCGTCGACGGCCGCATCACCAATCCGCACAACAAGGCGAAGCAGAACGAGCAGCTGCACGACGCCAACGCGTACCAGAAGAGCTCGCAGCTGCTCCAGCAGGCCTTTGCGAGAAGCGAGGAGTTCCACGAATTCGCCTTCCCGGTCCGCATCGCGCCACCGATGATGACCCGCTACAAGCCGGGCATGAAGTACGGGGCCCACGCGGACTCGGCGTTCATCAAGCTTCCGCAGGGCGCCATCCGCAGCGATCTCTCATCGACCGTCTTTCTCAATGATCCGGCGGATTATGATGGCGGAGAACTCAAGGTCCGGCTCGGCGATTCAGAACTGACGTTCAAGCTCAAGCCGGGCGAGGCGATCGTCTATCCCTCGGACAGCCTGCATCAGGTCATGCCGGTGACCCGCGGGGAGCGATTGGTCGGGATCACCTTCATCCAGAGCCGCATCCAGGACCCGTTCCGGCGCAGCCTCTTGTTCGAGCTCAACGAGGTCGCGGCGCTCGAAGGGCTCAAGATGGACCCGGAAAATTTCGGGCGGCTGCAGCTCGTCCAGCAGAACCTGCTCCGGCACTGGAGCG
>JBJMUK010000225.1:0-3347 GCA_045811225.1 Sphingomicrobium sp.
TCCGCTTTAGGAACACGGTCATTGCCTGCTCACTGTCAAGCAGCGCCTCATCAACGTTCACGTCGATGATCTGGGCGCCGTTCTCCACCTGGTCGCGTGCGACCTCGACTGCCGCGTCATAGTCGCCGGCGAGGATAAGCTTCTTGAACTTGGCGGATCCGGTGACATTGGTCCGCTCGCCGACGTTGACGAAGCGCGCGCCTGCGCCCGTCTGGGTACCAGTTTGTGCTTCCATGTCAGGCCGCCAGCACCATCGGTTCGAGGCCAGCGAGCAAGGTCCTGCTCTGGCCGGCCGGGAGCTTCCGCGTCGGCCGACCCTTCGCGATGTTGCAGATTGCGGCGATGTGCGCAGGCGTCGTTCCGCAACAGCCGCCGACAATGTTGATCAGCCCGCTGTCGATCCATTCCGAGACCTGCGCGGCGGTCTCTTCTGCCGCTTCGTCATATTCCCCAAGGTCATTGGGAAGGCCGGCGTTCGGATAGGCCATGATCAGCGTGTTCGCCTGGGCTGACAAAGCAGCGAGATGCGGACGAAGCTGGGCTGCGCCGAACGAGCAGTTCAAACCGATCGTGACCGGCTTAGCATGGCGCACCGAAGCCCAGAACGCCTCGACCGTGTGGCCGGAAAGATTGCGGCCGGAGAGGTCCGTCAGGGTCATGGAGATCATCAGCGGAAGTTCGCGGCCGAGCGCCTGTTCCGCCTCCAGCGTGGCCATGATCCCGGCCTTGGCGTTCAGCGTATCGAATATCGTTTCAATGAGGATGAAGTCTACGCCACCTTCGACGAGCGCATCAATCTGCTGGCGATAGACCGCCTTCACCTGGTCGAAATCAACTTCACGGAAGCCGGGATCGTTAACGTCGGGCGACAGGGACAATGTCTTGTTGGTCGGCCCGAGTGCGCCGGCAACCCAGCGCGCGCGGCCATCCTGCTGGGAGTGACGGTCAGCCACGGAGCGGATGATCCGCGCTGCCGCGATATTGATGTCGGCGACCAGATGCTCGGCGGCATAATCGGCCTGGCTGATCTCGTTCGCATTGAAGCTGTTGGTCGCCAATATGTCGGCGCCGGCAACAGCGAAACGTTCGGCAATGCCTTCGACGATGTGCGGCTGGGTCAGGTTCAGCAGATCGTTGTTGCCCCGCTGGTCCTTCCCAAGCGACAGGCCGCCCGCATAGTCGCCCTCCGCCAGCTTGCAGTCCTGAATGGACGTTCCGTAGGCACCGTCCTTGATCAGGATGCGCTTCGCCGCTTCGGCGCGGAATCCTTCCGTAATACTCATGCGCTGTGCGCCCTAACTCCGAGAAGATGGCAGATGGCGTAGCTGAGCTCCGCCCGGTTCAATGTGTAGAAGTGGAAGTGCCGGACCCCGCCCGCATAAAGCTGGCCACACAATTCTGCCGCGACCGTGGCGGCAATCAGCTTGCGAGCCTCAGGGAGGTCGTCCAGGCCTTCGAAGATCTGGTCCATCCACGCCGGGATCGCAGCGCCGCACTGGCCCGCGAACTTGCGGGTTTGCGCGACGTTGGACACCGGAAGGATTCCAGGAACGATCTCAATGTCCATTCCTGCGCCCGCGACGGCATCGCGGAAACGGAAAAATGCGTCGGCTGAGAAGAAAAACTGGGTGATTGCCCGGTGCGCACCGGCATCGACCTTTCGCTTCAGATTATCGAGGTCGGCCTGCCGAGTGCCGGAATCGGGATGCAGTTCAGGATAGGCAGCGACGGATATGTCGAAGGCGCCGATCTTCTTCAGCCCAGCGACCAGGTCGGCAGCATCGGCATAGCCGCCCGGATGCGGCTGATATCGCGCGCCGAGTTCAGGCGGGTCCCCACGCAATGCGACGAGGTGGCGAACACCCGCGTCCCAATAGCTTTGCGCGACTTCGTCGACTTCATCGCGGGTCGCGCCGACGCAAGTAAGGTGCGCCGCGGCCGTCAGGCTCGTTTCGCGAGTGATACGCTCCACGGTGGCGTGGGTCCGCTCCCGGGTTGAGCCTCCGGCTCCATAGGTAACCGAGACAAAGCGGGGCGTAAGCGGCTCGAGAGTCTTGATCGACTCCCACAGCGTCTCTTCCATCTTCTCCGTCTTGGGCGGGAAAAATTCAAAGCTTACGTCGATGTCGCCCCGGGCCTCGGCGAACAGCGGGATGCAGGATCGGCTGGTGGTCTGGTCGGTCACGCGGCTTTCCTCCGGCGCTGTGCCGCTGGGGCCTTCACGCCGCGCCAGATGGTCACCGTCAATTCGCCACCTTCGAGATGTTGGATATGGTCAACGACGAGACCGGCGCCGTTGAACCAGTCGCGCATCACCTCGTCCTCAAAACCCAGGCGAATGTGCGCGTCGCGTTCCCGCAGGTCTTCACGGTCGTGCGCGGCGAAGTCCACGACGAGCAACGTGCCGGCCTGATCCAGCACCCGTGCGGCCTCGGCAATCGCTGCCGCGGGTGAGTGAGCATAACGCAAAACCTGGTGCAGGATCACGCAATCGGCGCTGCCTTCCGTCAGCGGCAGCGCATACATGTCGCCTTGCCGAAGGCTCGACTGGATGCCTGCCGCTTCGAGCTTCGCCCGGGCCAGCCGCAGCATCTCCGATGATCGGTCGATGCCGATCGCCTGGCTTGCACGCGGCGCGAACAATTCGATCATCCGTCCGGTGCCGGTGCCGATATCGACGAGCCGTCCCAGCGGTCGGTCGCCAAGCACGGCCCCGACTGCCCGCTCCACTTCGCTTTCCGCGACGTGCAGCGACCGGATCTGGTCCCAGACATGGGCGTGAGCAGCGAAATATCGCGTTGCTGCCTCGGTCCGTTCGGTCCGAATGCTCTCCAGCCGTGCCGCATCCGCCGCGAAGGCGGACTTGATGTCACCGTCCGCCGCAACGTCGAGCAACGCGAACACCGGGTCGGTGCGATCTTCATGGGCGAGCGTCAGGAACACCCAGCTGCCTTCCTTGCGGCGTTCAAGCAGGCCCGCATCGGACAGGATCTTCAGGTGCCGCGACACGCGCGGCTGGCTTTGCCCGAGGACCTGGGCAAGTTCGCCAACCGACAATTCCATCATGCGCAGCAGTGCCAGGACCCGCAGCCGTGTGCTGTCGGCGAGCGCCTGGAAGAAAGCAGCAATGTGCGGGTTCGATCTCACGATTTAAGGATATAAGGATATCTTTATATCAGTCAATTGAGCCGCGACCAAAGATGAGGAATCGCAATCCCCTGCCTGTCAATCGGGATTGCGCCCGCCGGAGTTGCTCTATAGATCACTGCGCTGGCCTGTTCGAATCATGCGACAGGCCGAGAAAAGTGTCACTCGTCTGACACACTAGGAGTCGAACGATCATGAAG
>JBJMUK010000226.1:0-13975 GCA_045811225.1 Sphingomicrobium sp.
GGTTTACCCGTGGGACCTGGGGCTTAATCGCGGCGCTCAGGAAGATGTGCTCCGACACCTCCGTCAGCGCTTGGAAACGATCCATGACGGGCGGCCGGTGCTGATGGTCGGGTGGAGCCTTGGCGGCCTGTTCGCACGGGAACTGGCGCGTGAAGTGCCGGAAATGACGCGCGCTGCTGTAACGCTGGGCTCCCCGTTCTCCGGCGACCCGCACCAGAACAATGTGTGGCGGCTTTACGAGATGGTGGCGGGTCACAAGGTCGACGATCCGCCGATCCTGCATAAGCCCGAAAAGCCGCCGGTGCCGACATTGGCGATCTGGTCGCGGCGCGACGGGATCGTCGCCGTCCGCGCGGCGCGGGGGCTGGATGGTGAGCGCGACAAGGCCGTGGAAATGCGCTGCAGCCACATGGCGTTCGGAGTGTCGGGCCGCGCTACCCGGCGGGTGACCCGGGAGATCGAAAGCTTCCTGAAGGAAGTCGAAGCCTAGCCAGCGAGTCGCTCGATTGACTCCCCTGGGTGGACTCGCGCTACAAGAACAAAAGTAGAACATAAGCGTTGCGAGTCGTGTGGCAGCAGGTTTGTCCCTTGTTGCCGGCACCGGTGGTTTGCGCCGGCAGCCGGCCATTGAACACCCGATTCCTGAAGGAGCGGGCGAGCAGTGGAGCCTGCCTGCGCCGGCGAAGCCGACCTTGTCCGAACTGTTTGCAGCGCATGCGCGTGATCCCGGCTGGGCTGGCTTCCTCCTTCCGCAGTCCGACCCGGCCAAGCCCTTGCTGTGGGTGCAGGAGCGGATGGCCATACTTGAAACGGGGCGCATCCATCCGCCTGGCCTCCCCTCGCCGGAACTTATCCACGTCGAGGCTCGCGATGCCCGGTCGGCGCTGTGGGCCATGGAGGAAGGCTTAAGATGCGCCGCGCTTGGTGGAGTGATCGGCGAGCTGTGGGGCGACCCCAAGGCCCTCGACTTCACGGCAACACGGCGGCTTGCAGTGGCGGCGGAGCATTCCGGCGTGCCCTGCTGGTTGGTGCGCCTCAACGGCAGTGCCAATCTCAGCGGCGCACGCATGCGATGGCGAATTGCAAGCCGTCCGACACTCCCCAATCCACTCGATCCACGAGCGCCCGGTGCACTGGCGTGGGATGCCGATCTGTTCCGTGCCCGTGGACTGCAGCCCGGCCGCTGGAGCATCGCCCATGACGGTGCGGATCGCTTCCATCTGGTGGCCGCACCTGGCGATCGAGCGTTGGCAGCGGACGCGCGGGAGCGGCGCCCCGGCTGACGCGCCCATCGTCCTTACGATCGAAGGTACGCATGGGCCTTTGATCACCGCCGTAACCGATGCAGCATCCGAGCGCGGTGCTCGGGCCGGAGCGCGGCTGACCGATGCCCGGGCGCTCGATCCAGGACTCATCGCGGTACCAGCCGATCCGGACGGAGATATTGCGCTGGTTGAGCGGCTGGCCCGCTGGTCGGTCCGATGGTCGCCGCTGGTGGAGATCGACGGCCTGGATGCGCTTCGGCTCGACATCAGCGGGGTCGCGCATTTGTTCGGCGGCGAAGAAGCGCTGGTCCGGGATATGAATGCACGTTTTGAAAGACTTGGGCTGACGAGCCGGATCGCGGTTGCGCCGACGCCTCGTGCCGCCTGGGCGCTCAGCCATTATGCTCATCAGACAATCTGCGGAGAGAATATTGGCGTGGCCTTGGCCCCGCTGCCGGTCGCGGCATTGCGCCTGCCGGAGCAGGCTACGCGGACGCTCGAACGGTTGGGGCTCAAGACCATTGGTACGCTTGCTGGCATCGAGCGGCGATCGCTGGCTCGGCGGTTTCGTGAAGCCGACAACCCGGTCGATGCGCTTGATCGGGCGCTTGGGCGAAGACCCGAGCCGCTCACCGGCACCAGAATCGAAGCGCCACCACGAGCGACTTTACGCCTAACCGAGCCGGTCAACGACCCGGCGATCCTGCCAAGTTCATTGGCACGGATGGCCGACCCGATGGTGCGCGAGCTTGCCCATCGCCGGCTGGGGGTTCGGCGGATCGCCTTCCAGGCGTTTCGAGTCGATGGCGAACTTGGTGAAGTGGAAGCAGAAACGGCACGGCCGACGCGCGATGCAGCGCACATCGTGCGGCTGCTCAGCGAAAAGGTGCAGTCGCTTGATCCCGGCTTTGGTTTCGACGGGTTCGCACTGACTGCAGTGTGGAGCGAACCGCTGGACGCCGGCCAGGATGCATTGCTCGGCGAGCCTCCGCGAGAGTTGGAACTTGCCCGGTTGATCGACCGGCTGGTGGCGCGGATGGGAGTGGAGCGAGTACGGCGGCCGCTGGCACGCGAAAGCCATCTTCCGGAACGGGCGAGCGGGTGGGAGAGTGCGGTTCATAAGCCTTCCACTGCCGCCTGCCGCCTGCAAGAGGGGCAAAGGCCGCAACGCCTGCTCGACCGGCCGGAGGCGATTGCAGTGGTCTATGCGACGCCCGAAGGCGTCCCTCGCCGCTTCGTATGGCGACGGGCCGTGCACGACATTGCCCGGGTCGAGGGCCCGGAGCGGATCGCACCCGAATGGTGGCGCCAGGCGCCCAACACCCGGCTTCGCGATTATTATCGGGTCGAAGACGATGCGGGTCGCCGATACTGGATCTACCGCGAAGGCCTGGTTGGCGACGGACGCGGCGGAGCGCCGGAATGGTATCTCCATGGGCTGTTCGGCTGATGCCTGAATATACCGGCTTTGCACGGCGCAAATTGGTGCGCGACGAAGGCGCGCCGCCGCTGGATGTCCCCCGTTCGCCTTATGTCGAATTGGGCGTCAGCACGCCCTTCTCCTTTTTGCGCGGAGCATCGGACGCGATTGAGTTGGCGTTGACCGCGGTGGAGCTTGGTTTGGACTCGCTCGGAGTGGCCGACCGCAACACGCTGTCCGGGGTGGTGCGAATTCACAGCGCCTGCAAAGGAGCGGGCCTGAAGCCCCTGATCGGTTGCAGGCTAGACCTGACCGATGCTCCGAGCCTGCTTGCCTATCCCATCAATCGTGAAGGCTATGGCCGGCTTTCGCGCCTGCTCAGCCACGGCAAGATGCGATCGGCCAAAGGCGAGTGCGAGATTGGCCTGGCGGATGTTGCAGAGCATTGCGAAGGCATTGCCTTCATTGCCTGGCCGGAAGGAGATCTGGACGCGTTCGGATCCGATCTGCAACGGCTCCGCGACGTCGTTCCCTCGCTCCGCCATGTCGCGGCATCCTGGTTGTATCGGGGCAACGACAATGCGCGAATCGAGCGGCTGGACCGCATCGCGCGGAGCAATGTCTGCACCATCCTTGCCACCAACGACGTCCATTATCATGCGCCCGACCGGCGGCCGCTGCAGGATGTCATGACCTGCATCCGCGAAAAGGTGACGATCGCCAACGCGGGCTTTCTCCTCAACCCAAACGCCGAGCGGCACTTGAAGAAAGCGGAGGAAATGGCGCGGCTGTTCGCCCGCTGGCCGCACGCCATTTCGGCCACGCGCGAATTTGCGGATGCGCTCGATTTCAGCCTCGACGAACTGAAATATGAATATCCGCGTGAAAGTGTGCCCGAGGGAAGATCCCCGCAGCAGCATCTGGAACATCTCACCTGGAAAGGAGCCGAACAGCGATGGCCGGACGGGACGCCAGCCAAAGTGGACAAGCAGCTGCGGCACGAGCTTGCGCTGATCGAGAAGCTCGACTTTGCCCGCTACTTCCTGACTGTCCATGACATCGTCGCCTTTGCGCGCGGGCTCGATCCGCCGATCCTGTGCCAGGGGCGCGGGTCGGCGGCGAACAGCGCCGTCTGCTATTGCCTCGGGATTACCGCGGTGGACCCCGCGACCAGTGACCTGCTGTTCGAACGCTTCATTTCGGAAGAGAGGCGCGAACCACCCGATATCGATGTCGACTTCGAACATGAGCGGCGGGAAGAAGTAATCCAGCACATTTACGCCAAATATGGGCGAGAACGCGCCGGCATTGCCGCAACGGTCATCCACTATCGCCCCCGCTCCGCAATCCGCGAGGTCGGAAAGGTGATGGGCCTGTCGGAAGACGTGACCGCTGCCGTCGCGTCGCTGCAGTGGGGCAGCATGGACCGCGACATTGCGGCCGAGCGGGTGGCGGAAGCGGGACTGGACCTTGCCGATCCGCATCTACGGCGAACAATCCGGCTGGCCGAACAGATGATCGGCATGCCGCGCCACCTGTCCCAGCATGTCGGCGGCTTTATCCTGACCGAGCGCCCGCTGATCGAGACGGTGCCGGTCGGCAATGGCGCAATGGACGATCGCACCTTTATCGAATGGGACAAGGACGACATCGAGGAACTTGGCATCCTCAAGATCGATGTCCTTGCGCTCGGCATGCTGACCTGCATCCGCAAGGCCTTCGACCTCATCGATCTGCATCATGGCGAACGATGGGAACTGGCAACCATCCCGCAGGAAGAGGCGGGGGTATACGACATGCTGTGCCGCGGCGATTCGCTTGGCGTATTCCAGGTTGAGAGCCGGGCGCAGATGAACATGCTCCCAAGGCTGAAACCGCGACGCTTCTACGACCTGGTGATCGAAGTCGCGATCGTCCGGCCCGGCCCGATCCAGGGCGACATGGTGCATCCCTATCTGAAGCGGCGGTCGGGCAAGGAAAGCATCCTATTCCCCTGTCCGGACCCGGAACATGGGGAGCCCGACGAACTGGAGAAGATCCTTGGCCGGACGCTTGGTGTGCCAATTTTCCAGGAGCAGGCGATGAAGATCGCCATCGATGCCGCCAAATTCTCGCCCGACGAAGCGAACCAGCTGCGCAAAGCGATGGCGACCTTCAGGTCGCGTGGAAATATCGAATTGCTGCAGGAAAAAATGGTCGGCCGGATGACCGGACGCGGCTACGACCCAGATTTCGCGCAGCGCTGTTTCGACCAGATCAAGGGCTTCGGCGAATATGGCTTTCCCGAAAGCCACGCCGCCAGCTTCGCCCACCTCGTTTACGTATCGAGCTGGCTGCGGTGGAAATATCCCGCCGTCTTCGCCTGCGCATTGCTCAACAGTCAGCCAATGGGCTTCTACGCCCCGGCACAGATCGTCCGCGATGCACGGGAGCATGGCGTCGAAGTGCGGGAAGTCGATGTCAACCACAGCGACTGGGACTGCACGCTCGAAAGTGGCGCATTGCGTCTTGGACTGCGACAGGTCGACGGGCTTCGGGCAGTGGATGCAGCGCGCGTTGTTACGGGGCGCCCCTACGCGTCGGTTGAGGAAATCCGTACCCTGGCAGGCGTGCCGGTCCATGCAATTGAACGCCTTGCAGCAGCCGATGCTTTCCGGTCGATCGCGCTCGATCGGCGGGGTGCGCTGTGGGACGCACGGGCGCTGAAGGCCGCGCCTGACTTGCCTTTATTCGCTCATGTCGACGCGAGGGACGAAGGAGAGGAGGCGATTCAAGCCGTGCTCCCGACAATGCCTTTGTCCGAGCACGTAGTGAACGATTACCAGACCGTGAGACTGAGCCTGAAGGCCCATCCCATGCAGTTCCTGCGCGGCCATTATGCAAAGCAGCGCTTCATCACTGCCGACAAGCTGCTGTCCATCCGCGACGGCAAGCGCCTGAAAATCGCGGGCCTGGTGTTGATCCGTCAGCGGCCAGGCAGCGCCAAGGGCGTCTGCTTCATCACTATCGAGGATGAGACCGGGGTCGCCAATCTGGTCATCTGGCCAGACGTATTCGACCGCCAGCGGAAGATTGTCATGGGTGCCCGGCTGATCGCCGTCGAAGGGATTGTTCAAAAGGATGAGGGCGTGATCCACGTGGTCGCCCGCCAGTTGCACGACCATACGCACATGCTGCGCCATCTGAGTGGAGATGCAATGCCATCGACACTGAACCAGGGAGATGGCGGAGGCAGCTGGCGCCCGCCGACTGCGATGCACCCGCGTAACGTGGAATGCATTCCAAAGAGCCGCGACTTCCATTAGCGCCGCTCAAGCTGAGCCTCCCACAACGATCCGTTCACGCCACGGAAATGGCAAATTCCCTATCTAGATGAGCATGATGAAGCTATTTTTGACAGGATTAGCACTGCTCGCGACGGCTACATCGGCTCAGGCTGCGGCACCGATCGAGGGCCTGTGGACCAACCCGAAGCGAAGCGTTGTCGTGCGAGTTGCCCCCTGCGGGTCCGCTTATTGCGGGACGGTCGTCAAGGCGAGTGGCAAAGTTCTGGCCAACGCCCGCAAGGGTGGCACGCCCAACCTCATCGGACATCAGATCCTGACCGGCCTCAAGCCGATCGGCAACGGCCGCTACAAAGGCAAAGCGTTCGTGCCAAAGCGTAATCTCTACGCGTCCGCCACTGTCCGGCAGATCGGCACCTATGCAATGGATGTCGAAGGCTGCGCGCTGATGGGCCTCATCTGCGACCAGCAGCGCTGGACCCGCACGCGCTAAGCAAGCAACTCGGACCCGAACTCGCCATCCAGCACGGCTGCCTGCAATGCGGCCATGTCATCCGCCCAGTAGCGATCGGCCGTGAAATGCGTGCTGAAACCGCGCACCTTGGCATGCAGCGGCAGTAACTTTGGCCCAGTCTTGAGTGGTGCGTGATAATCCACGCCTGCCGCCGCGGCGATCAGCTCAATGCCAATCACGCCCGCAGCGTTGCGGACAATCTGCCCAGCCTTGCGCGCGGCGATGGGCGCCATCGAGACATGATCTTCCTGCCCGGCAGACGTCGGGATGGAATCAACGCTTGCCGGAAAGGCCAGGCTCTTGTTCTCGCTGACCAGGGCCGCCGCGGTCACCTGCGGGATCATCAAGCCGCTATTCACCCCGCTGTCCTGGGCAAGGAAGGGCGGCAGACCGCTCATTTTGGGATCGACGAGGACGCTCGTGCGCCGTTCCGACAGGCTGCCCACCTCACACATCGCCATGGAGATGATGTCCGCCGCGAACGCGACGGGCTGCGCGTGGAAGTTGCCGCCGGAAATGGCCGTATCCTCTTCCGGGAAGACGATCGGATTGTCCGTCACTGCACTCGCCTCGATCGTCAGGGTCCGCGCCGCGTTTACGAGCAGGTCGAGACTTGCGCCCATCACCTGCGGCTGACAGCGGAAGCTGTAGGGGTCCTGGACCTTGCCGCAGCGGCCATGGCTCGAGAGGATTTCGCTTCCGTCCAGCAGCGATGCGATCTCCGCCGCGACCCTGATTTGTCCAGGCTGACCGCGAAGCTGCGATATCCGAGCGTCGAACGGCTTGGCCGACCCCTTCAACGCGTCGACGGACATTGCACCCGCACAGAGCGCGGCCGCGAAGACCCGCTCCGCATTGAACAATGCGTCAAGCGCCAGTGCGGTGCTCGCTTGCGTTCCGTTGATCAGCGCCAGACCTTCTTTCGGCCCCAGCTGCAAGGGCTGCATCCCCAGCTGATTGAGCGCGGCGGACGCGGACATGACTTCCCCCGCAAGATCGATCCGCCCGTACCCCATGAGAGCCGCAACCATATGCGCCAAGGGTGCCAAGTCACCGCTTGCACCAACGCTGCCTTGCGACGGGATCAATGGCATTGCGTTGCGATCGACCAGCGCCTGCAGTGCCTCAATCACGAGTGGGCGCACCCCGGAATAGCCGCGGCCAAGGCCAAGCAGCTTCAATAGGATCATCAGTCGCGTCACATGGCGCGGAAACGGGTCCCCGATGCCGGCGCTGTGCGACAGGATAAGATTGGTCTGCAGCTCGGCAAGGCGGACATCGGGGATGCGCGTGTTGGCGAGCAGGCCGAAGCCCGTGTTGACGCCATAGACGGTCTCCCCGCCAGCGACGATGCGGTCGACCGAGGCCGCAGAGGCGGCAACGCGCTCCATGGAAACGTCATCCAGCCGCCCCTCCGCACCGCGCCAGAGCTGGCGCAGGGTCGCGAGCTCGGTTGCTTCGGGATCGAGCCTCATGATCCGGCCATCGGAAGATCCAGCCCTCGTTCGCGCGCGCATTCCTTTGCGATGTCATAGCCGGCGTCAGCGTGGCGCATCACCCCGGTCGCGGGATCGTTCCAAAGCACTCGTTCAAGCCGCCGCGCAGCATCGTCGGTGCCGTCCGCGACGATCACCATTCCGGAGTGCTGCGAATAGCCCATTCCGACGCCGCCGCCGTGGTGGAGCGAGACCCAGGTTGCGCCCGACGCGGTGTTCAGAAGGGCATTGAGCAACGGCCAGTCGCTAACCGCGTCGCTGCCATCCATCATGCTTTCAGTCTCGCGGTTCGGCGATGCGACACTGCCGCTGTCGAGGTGGTCGCGACCGATAACTACCGGCGCGGACACTTCGCCGTTGCGCACCATCTCGTTGAACGCGAGACCCAACTTGTGGCGCTGACCGAGACCGACCCAGCAAATGCGCGCCGGCAGTCCCTGAAACGCAATCCGCTCTCGAGCCATGTCCAGCCACCGATGCAGGTGCGGATCGTCGGGGATCAATTCCTTCACCCGCTGGTCCGTGCGGTAGATGTCCTCCGGATCCCCGCTCAGCGCGGCCCAACGGAACGGGCCGATGCCACGGCAGAACAAGGGGCGGACGTAAGCGGGCACGAACCCCGGAAAGTCGAAGGCGTGCGTGACGCCGGTGTCGAGCGCTTCCTGCCGAATGTTGTTGCCATAGTCGAAAGTGGGAACGCCCATTTCCCTGAACGAAAGCATCGCTTCAACATGCCGCGCAATGGAAATGCGCGCAGCATGTGCGACAGCAGCTGGGTCGCGTTCGCGCATCTCCTGCCACTTGGCGACGCTCCAACCGGCGGGACAGTAGCCGTTCGCGGGGTCGTGCGCGCTGGTCTGGTCAGTCAACGCATCTGGTCTGATGCCGCGAGTAAGCATCTCCGGAATGAGTTCGGCGGCATTGCCGAGCAGCCCGACAGAGGTGGGCTCACTCGCCGCCTGAATGATCTCGAGCGCCTCTTCGATGCTGCTCGCGCGCCGATCGAGGTAGCGCGTCCCGAGCCTCTTCTCGATCCGGCTTTCCTGGACTTCAATCGCGACGCAATGGGCGCCCGCCATTACTGCCGCCAGCGGCTGCGCGCCCCCCATCCCGCCAAGACCGGCCGTGAGGATCCATTTGCCCTTGAGGTCACCGCCATAATGCTGGCGCCCCATTTCCGCGAATGTCTCGTAGGTGCCTTGAACGATGCCCTGCGTGCCGATGTAGATCCAGCTTCCGGCGGTCATCTGACCGTACATCATGAGGCCCGCACGATCGAGCTGGTTGAAGACGTCCCACGTCGCCCATTTCGGCACCAGGTTAGAGTTGGCGATGAGTACCCGAGGCGCATCCCGGTGCGTCCGAAAAACGCCGACGGGCTTGCCCGACTGCACCAGCAGCGTCTGGTCTTCTTCCAGGCGCTCCAGCACTTCGACGATCTTGTCGAAACAAGCCCAGTTCCGGGCCGCGCGTCCAATGCCGCCGTAGACGACGAGGCTCTGCGGATCCTCCGCAACCTCTTCGTCAAGATTGTTCATCAGCATCCGGACCGCAGCCTCGGTAGTCCAGTGTTTCGCAACGATCTCACTGCCGCGGCGCGCGCGGATCCGACGGCTGTTGTCACGCCGGCCGATGTTTGTCCCGCTCAGCAGTCCAACCCTCCAAAAATTCGTCGTTCGGGCCCGGGCATACCGATCCAGTATCCGAGCTCGGCCAAGCTTTCGACCCGCCACACACAAAGGTCCGCTGCCTTGCCAGGAGCCAGCGTACCCACCTCCCGCTCCATGCCAAGGGCCAGTGCTGCGCTGCTGGTCATCCCGTGCAGCGCTTCTTCCGGCGTCAGCCCGAACAAGGTGCAGGCCATATTGATTGCGAGTGTCGGGGACAGCAGTGGCGACGTGCCGGGGTTGCAGTCCGTCGCGATCGCCATGGGCACGCCATAGCTGCGGAACAGGTCGAGCGGCGGCTTCCTCGTTTCCTGAAGGGCGTAAAAGGCGCCCGGCAGCAGAACGGCAACCGTTCCTGCCTCTGCCATTGCGGCGACACCCGCTTCGTCGACATGTTCCAGATGATCGGCCGATAGAGCGTTGTACCGTGCAGCGAGCCTCGCGCCGCCGCGATTGCTGAGCTGTTCAGCATGCAACTTCACGCGAAGACCGTGATCTTCCGCCGCGGCGAATAGCCGTTCGACCTCATGCGGGAGGAAGCCGATCCCTTCGCAGAACCCGTCGACACTGGTCGCCAGTCCTGCTTTCGCAACCGCGGGGATCATCTGCTCGATGGCCTCATCCACGAACGCAGCCCTGTCCTTGCCTGGTGGCATGGCATGCAGCGCAAGCAATGTGCCCACGACACGCACGGGTTCGCTGCTGCCGAGCGCCTTCGCCACATTCAGCAGCCGCATTTCCGCCCGGGTGTCCAAGCCATAGCCGGATTTGATCTCGACCGTCGTACAGCCGCCTGCCATCAGTGCATGCAGGCGGCGGCGGCCGCTATCCAGAAGTTCGGTGGTTGAAGCTGCCCGGGTCCGATCGACCGTGGAAGCAATCCCGCCGCCCGCTTCGGCGATCTGTTGATAGCTGGCACCTGCGCGGCGCATTGCATGCTCGTCCGCCCGGGTGCCGCCGAATACCAGGTGCGTGTGGCAGTCAATCAGACCTGGCGTGACCCATGCGCCGCCGAGCGGAACCACTTCCTTCGCGCGATATCCCGCTAATTCGGTGCGCTTGCCGACCCGGACGATCTTGCCGTCCTGAATGCCCACGGCGCCATTGCCGACCACGCCCAAGGGGTCGCCGCGCACCGCCTCCATAGTCGCGACATGGCAGTCGATCAGCAGGCGGTCCCACATTGGCTTGGGCTTTAGGCGCGGTCGGGTGTAGCGTCAAAGGATGGGCGACTGGCCAAACATCGCCGACCTGCTGGTGCCGAACGATGCGTCGGCACCCGTGGCGCTGTTGGGCGCTCCGCTTGCCGCCGGCTCCGTGACTCCAGGGACCTGCGACCGCGCTCCGCAGCAGCTGCGCCAGACGCTCAAACGCGTCGGCCGTTATGATGTCGAGACCGCGCGCTCGCTCGAAACGCGCGTTTCAGACCGCGGAGATGTGAGACTCGACGGGATGAGCATCGAGGATGCCACCGGACCTCTGATCACTGCTGTCACCGAAGCCACGCTGGCGCATGCGCTGACCCTGCTTGTCGGGGGGAATAATGCTGTCACGCGGCCTGCAGTGCTGGGGCTGGGCGGGGATCTTGAAGAGGTTGGGCTGATCACGCTCGATGCCCACTTCGACATGCGGGAGACCAGCGACGGCCTCAGCAACGGCAATCCGGTGCGGGCCTTGCTGGAAGACGGCCTGCCAGGTGCGAACATTGCGCAGATCGGCCTCGCGAGCTTCGCCAACAGCGAGGCGATGCACCGGGATGCGATCGATGCCGGCAATTGCATCGTGACGATCGGCGACATTCGTCGCGACGGGATCTCTCATGCGGTTTCGAAGGCTCTCGATCATGTCGCTCATTGCGATGCGCTGGTCATCGATTGCGACATCGACGTGATCGACCGATCGCAACTGCCCGGCGCGCCGGGCGCGCGGCCCGGAGGTATGGCGGTCTCGGATTTTTTCTGGGCAGTCCGCAAACTGTCATCCGATCCGCGCGTTCGGGTGATCGACCTGACGGAATGGGACCCGCCGCTCGATGCCACCGACCTGAGTGCGCTGACCGCGGCGAGGTGGATGGCAGAGTGCCTCGCAGGCTACGAGATGCGCTGATCCTCGGCCTTCCGGCGGCCAAGTTTTGACAACGTTCGGAATGTTATCGAGAAGCGTAGCTCCGTTCCCGGGACTATACTGTGCTCCCAATCGTGCCGCACCTCGCCCCGTAGAAGGTAGGCGGATCGGGGCGCCAGTTCGATGCTCGCGCGACGGAACCCCGTCTCGGTACGCTGCCGGAAACGCATGGTGGCCGAAGAGGCCAGGGAGATGCCTGCGACTTCCTCGAAGACAGGTCGGTCGCGGTGCCAGCCTATCCCCGCGCCTGAATCGTAGCGTGCCAGCAAGACGTGGACAAAGTCGTCGTTGGGCACGCCCGCAAGCGACGCGGCTTTGACTCTGAGCGGCATCAACCAGTCGGGTAACGGATCGGCCTGAACAAAGCGTGCGTCGTCGAAATCGTAGCGCCAGCCGAAGCTCAGCGTTCGCCGGTTGCCCACCCATCCGTGTAAGCGGAACGGGGGCATGTCCAACGATCTTAGCTGCGAGAGGATCTGCTGCTCTTCCTCTTCCGCAATGAAGTTGTCGCGATATTCGAGGCCAGCGATCAGAGGATGGTCAAACAGCAGGCTCATTGGCTGAACAGTTGCGCCAGTTCGGACGGCCGCAACTCCGGCGCGAGTTGATCGAACGTGCATTGGCTCGGCGCCTTGTCGGGTCGCCAGCGGACAAGGCCTGTGCCGTGGCGGAACCGGCGGCCCGTGATCTGATCGTACCGGACTTCCACAACCAGTTCCGATTTAAGCGGTTGCCATTCGGCAGACCGCGCGTTTGCCCACCGACTTTGTCCGCCCGGAGCATCGCCAGTGAACCCGGGCGATTGGATCAGCTTCTCGAGTTGCTTCGTGAGTTGCGGACGGTCTTCCGCCTTCAACGCGGATGTAAATCCGACATGGTGGAGCAGCCCCGCATCATCGTATAAGCCGAGCAGGAGCGATCCGACTTCCGGTCTCTTCTCAGCGTATCGGAATCCGCCAACCACACAGTCGGCTGTGCGCTGCTGCTTGACCTTGATCATCGCCCGCTCGCCGGAACGGTAAGTCTGATCGGCGCGCTTCGCGATCACGCCATCCAGTGCGCCTCCGCTCCGCTCCAGCCAGCCTGCGGCCGTTCTATGATCGCGCGTTGCCGGCGACAGCAATAGTCCAGGCATCCCGTTCCGGCTGTGGAATTCGTGAAGAGCCTTTCTCCTCCCAGCGAGTGGAGTTCCCGCCAAGGACCGATTGCCGATCGCAAGCAAGTCGAACAACATCAGTTCCGCAGGCGTCTCTTGAGAAAGCTTACGAATGCGACTCTCGGCGGGATGCAGCCTGAGCTGGAGAGCATCGAAGGAAAGCGCGTCCCCGATGGGGATGATCAACTCACCGTCGACGAGAAACCTTTGCTCCTTCACTGCGGCAAGCACTGCAACCACTTCTGGAAAGTATCGATGCAGCGCCTTGCCAGACTTTGAAGTCAGGGTGATGTCGTCGCCATCCCGGCGAGCGAGGCACCGGAAGCCGTCCCACTTGGGCTCGAAAAGCCATCCAGCGTCCGTCGGGAGTTCGGACGCAAGCAGCGCTTCCATCGGCGCAGGCGCGTGTGGGAAGTTCGCCATGGAGGGACAATCCGCGTCAAAGCGGTCCGTTCCGATATGGTGCGGGCACAAAAAAGCCCGCCGTGAGGCGGGCTGATTGTGTCTGGTTGCGGGAGTAGGATTTGAACCTACGACCTTCAGGTTATGAGCCTGACGAGCTACCGGGCTGCTCCATCCCGCGCCAAACAAAAAAGCCGCCGCTCGGAACCAACCGGCAGCGGCTTTTGAAACTTTGTGAATGGGTTCTCGATACCACGCTGGCTTCAAAGCCTGGCGACGACCTACTCTTCCACTGCTTAGGCAGTAGTACCATCGGCGCTGTCCGGTTTCACGGCCGAGTTCGGGATGGGATCGGGTGGGTCACGGACGCTATGGCCACCAAGCTATGGGGCCAGCGTATATCGAGTTCTAGAAACCGTGCTTTGACCTTCTTAGCGTCATCTAGCTGATAACTCACAACCATCGTCAGCAGAACTGTCGATGATGGTGGGACTCTCAAGCGCGAAAAGAGCAATTAGGACCGGTTAGCTCCACGCATTACTGCGCTTCCACACCCGGCCTATCAACGTGGTGGTCTTCCACGGCTCGATGATACCTTATCTTGAGGGAGGCTTCCCGCTTAGATGCTTTCAGCGGTTATCCCGTCC
>JBJMUK010000227.1:0-8621 GCA_045811225.1 Sphingomicrobium sp.
TCCGCGACAATCATGGCGAGTGCCTACGATTGGCTCGGCTGGACCGGGATTGCCCTGCTCGTCGTGCTGGCACTCTCGCTCACTTTCCTTATCATCGCGCAGCGCCTGCAGCGTTGGGCAAGCCCGGTCGAACTGGCGGTCGCGTTGACGGCCGTTGCCCTGGTGCTTCACCCGTTTTCGGTGGCTCGTCCGATGGTGCTGCTCTGGCCGATGCTTGCGCTGTGGACCGAAGGGCTGTTGCGTGCGCGGGAGCAGGGGCGGGCGCCGTCCTGGTGGCTCGTTCCATTGATGACCTTGTGGATCAATCTGCATGCAAGCTTCGCAGTCGGACTCGGCATTGCGGCGCTCTTCGGGCTCGAAGCGCTGATCGAGTCCAAGGACCGGCTCAAGGTCGTCATCAGTTGGGGTGCGTTTGGCCTTGCCTGCGGGGTGGCAGCACTTATCAACCCGCACGGGTTGGCGGGCGTGCTGATGCCGCTCGGCGCATTCACAAGCTCAACCATCACGTTGATCAATGAATTTCGGCCGACTGATTTCACGAAGATGCCGACCTTTGAGGTCGCGCTACTTCTACTCATCGGGGTAGGGTTCTCGCGCGGCGCGCGGCTGGCCCCGGTGCGGCTGTTCCTGCTGCTCGCGATGCTTCACCTGGCACTGGCGCACATGCGCCACCAGGCGCTGTTCATCATCATAGCGGCCTTGATAGCGGCACCGGCGATGACGGCGGCCTGGATTGTTGGCTCACCGCCCGCCCCGGGGCTTGTCGACCGCATCGCCGGAGATCGGTCACGCAGGCCCATGGTGCTAGCGTCGATCATTGGGGCTCTGGCCCTGCTGGCAGTGGTGCGTGCGGCCTGGTCTGTGGTTCCGCCGGAGTCCGATGTGAACCCGGTCCAGGCCTTCGAGAGGATCACGCCCGAGATGCGCAAGCAGCCGGTGCTGAACGAGTATAGCATGGGCGGGCCGCTGATCCTGCGCGGGATGCGCGTTTTCATGGACGGCCGCACGGACGTTTATGGCGACGACCACTTCAGAGCCTATCGCCGGATCATCTCGGGTGAACCAGTTGCGTTGGCGGACGCGCAGCAGCGCTGGCATTTCTGCTGGTCGATCTTCCCGCCCGAGAACCGGGAAATGATTGCCGTTCTCGATCGCTCAGCAGGCTGGAAGCGAATCTACACGGACAAATTTGCTATCATCCACGTCCGTGCGGGTTGTCGGGCTTCGGTCGCAAACGTAGCTTAGCTCTCCCACCCTCCTCCGAGTGCACGAAACAATTGAATCTGCGCGGTGGAAATCCGCGCATCCGCTTCGGCGAGCGCGGCTGCAGCATCGGCGGCCGTGCGCTCCGCATCAATTAGTTCTAGCGAGCTGATGTCGCCTTCACGCTGCTGTGCACGGGTGATGCGAGCCGCCTTCTCGGCTTGCTGACTGGCAGCGCGTAGTGCTTCGCGGCGAAGCAGGCTCTGCTGATAATCCGAGAGAGCGGTCTCCGTTTCCTCCAGCGCCTGCAGGACTGTGCCGTCGAATGTCGCAAGCGCGGCCTGCGTGTCCGCCTGGGCACCCGCGACGCGCGCACGAGCCGCGCTGCGATTGGCGGTCCAGTTGATCAGCGGGCCCACCAGCCAGGTGAGTGGGCTGGCTCCGAACACGTTGCCGAGCCCGGACCCGCTGGTGCCGATTGCCCCACCAAGCGTGATGCGGGGATACAGGTCGGCCGTGGCGACGCCGACGCGGGCGGTTGCGGCGGCAAGTCTCCGTTCGGCCGCTCGGACGTCCGGCCTTCGGGCGAGCAAACTTGCCCCGTCGCCGACCGGGATCGGAGATGCCAGCTTGAGCGAGGCTGTCCGGTTCGCGGCGACCGGCGGCAAATCGCGCGGTGCCCGGCCAGTCAGCGTGGCGAGCCGGAGCAGGGCGGCCTGCCGCTGCGCCTGCAACAGGGGCACTTCCGCCAACCGCTGGTCCCGTAAAGCGGCAATCCGCGCCGTATCAAGGCCGTCCGCCAGTCCCACTTCGTGCCTTCGCTCGGTCAGCGCCAGCGAGCGGTTCAGCAGGTCCACGATGTGCTGTGCGACGGCGATCCGCTCGGCCGATGAGGCCGCGTCGGCATAAGCGCGCGCGGTTTCGGCAACGATCCCGACGCGCACGGCATCGGCATCGGCGGCCGAAGCTGCGACATCGCCGGACGCCGCCTCGACGCTCCGCCCGATCCGGCCGAACAGGTCGACTTCGTAGGCCACGTCTGCGCCGGCATCGATCTGGAGGTTGTTACGGCCCGAACCGGCGGCTGCGGATTCCGGCAGGTGCCGGTATTGGGCACTGCCGCTCACGCCGATCTGCGGTTCCCTTGCGCCCCGTTCCTCGCGCAGGATTGCCTTCGCTTTGGCGAGCCGGGCCGCGGCCACTCGGATGTCGGTATTGGCCGCAAGCGCATCCATGACGAGTGAATCCAGAACCGGATCGTCATACAGCCTCCACCATTGACCCACGGGCTCTGCCGAGGTCAGTGCGGCGGTGTTCGCGGACTCGAAGGGTGCGGCCCCCGAAGCGGAGACGGGCTGCGCGATGTAGTCCGGACCGCTCGCACAGGCTGCGAGCGCCAGCGCCGAGGATAGCAGCAGCAGGGTGCGTGGAAGCATCATATTCTGTCCTATTCGGCAGGCACGAGGGCGGGTGCCGAACCGCCGCCGCGCATCGCAGCGATCCGGTCGCCTAACGAGCGGCAGACTACGTAGAAGGTCGGCGTGAAGATCAGGCCAAACGCCGTCACTCCGACCATTCCGAAGAACACGGCGGTGCCGAGCGCCTGGCGGAGCTCCGCACCAGCGCCCGTCGCAATCAGCAGCGGCACGGAGCCGAGGATGAAAGCGAAGCTGGTCATCAGGATCGGACGCAGGCGGTCATGGGCGGCGCGCACGGCGGCATCGACCGGGGACATGCCTGCCTCTTCATCCTGGCGCGCGAATTCCACGATCAGGATCGCGTTCTTCGCTGCCAGTGCGATCAGCACCACCAGCCCGATCTGCGTCAGCACATTATTGTCCATGCCGCGCAGATGTACGCCAGCCATGGCGGCGAGCAGGCACATCGGTACGATCAGGATGATCGACAGAGGCAGCACCAGGCTTTCGAACTGGGCGGCGAGCACCAGAAAGACGAACAAAACCGCCAGCCCGAATACCATCGCAGAAGTGCTTCCGGCCATCTTCTGCTGATACGCGATGCCGGTCCATTCCGCGCTGAAGCCGGG
Source organism: Sphingomicrobium sp. (assembly GCA_045811225.1). GTDB lineage: Bacteria > Pseudomonadota > Alphaproteobacteria > Sphingomonadales > Sphingomonadaceae > Sphingomicrobium. Next base: position 3,251 of record JBJMUK010000227.1, read on the forward strand.
GGGCAGAGTCTCCGCCGCAAGCTGCTCCATCGCCTTGAGCGATTGCCCGGACGAGTAGCCAGGAGCCGTGTCACCATCGATCTCGACCGCCGGGAAGCCGTTATAGCGGGCCACGCGGTAGGGCCCGGTGCGATCCTCGAAATTGGTCACCGACCCGATCGGCACCATCGCACCGGAGTTGGACCGGGTTCGAAGGTTGGCGATATCGGATTCGCTGGCGCGGTACGGCGCGTCCGCCTGCGCAGTGACGCGATAGGTGCGCCCAAGCAGGTTAAAGTCGTTGATGAACGCCGACCCGAGATAAATCTGCAGTGCCTCAAACACGCGCGAGGTGGGGACGCCGAGCATTTCCGCCTTCGCACGGTCGATGTCGGCAAAGACGCGCGGTGTGGAGATGTCGAACAGCGTGTAAACCTGCTTCAGGCCGGGTGTCTGATTTGCCTTGCCGATCAGGCCCCATGACACGCCGGACAGCTCCTGAAAGCTGTGGCTGCCATGATCTTCGACCATCATGCGGTATCCGCCCGCGGATCCAATGCCCTGGATCAGCGGGGGAGGCACGATGAGCAACCGAGCCTCGTTGATGTCGGCAGTGCGCTTGCGCGCTTCCGCCATGATGTCGGCGAACTTGACGCCCAGCTTGTCGCGCTCTTCGAACGACTTCAGCGGGATATAGGCGGCGGCCGCGTTGGGCGCTTGAGTTTGCGACGCGCCGTCGAAGCCGGCGAGCATCACTGCGCCCTTTACGCCCTCGATCGGCAGGATGCGCGCCGCGACCTTGCGCATGACTGCATCGGTCCGCTCGAGCGACGATCCGGCCGGAAGCTGGATGACAGTGAGGAAATAGCCCTGGTCCTGGGCTGGGATGAAGCCGGTCGGCGTGATTGAAAACAGCCCGAACGTCGCGGCTATCAGCAAGGCGTAAGCCGCCATCATCCGCTTTGGTGCCTGGACCAACTTCCGGGTCAGACGCGAATATGACTCGCTGAATCGCTCGAAGGCCTGGTTGAAGCGATCGCCGGCTCCGGCAAGCAGATCCATGAAGCGGTTGCCCGGCTTGTGCTCCGTGTGTGGCTTCAACAGGATCGCGGCGAGCGCTGGCGACAATGTCAGCGAGATGATCAGGGAGATGATCGTCGCGGCTGAGATCGTAACCGCGAACTGGTGATAGAAGGCCCCCGACAGCCCATTCAGGAACAAGGTCGGCAGGAACACTGCGCACAGGACAAGGACGATCGCCACCAGAGCTGCTGCGACCTCGTCCATCGAAGTTCGCGCAGCCTCCAGACCGGACAATCCGCGGGCGAGGTTCCGCTCCACATTTTCGACGACGACGATGGCGTCATCGACCACGATACCGATGGCCAGAACCAGGCCGAACAGGGAAAGGTTGTTGAGCGAGTACCCGACGGTGAGGAGCACGGCGAAGGTGCCGATCAGCGACACCGGAATCGCGATCACCGGAATGATCGCGGCACGCCAGCGCTGCAGGAACACGAGGATAACCAGCACGACCAACAGGATCGCCTCGAGCAAAGTGTGCCGCACCGCATCGATCGACTGGGCGATGAATTCAGTGGGGTTGTAGATCACGCGATACTCAAGGCCCGCGGGGAAGTTCTTCGCCGCCGCCTTCATCTCATTCTCGACGGCCGTTGCGGCGGCCAGCGCGTTGGACCCCGGACGTTGGAACACGCCAAGCAGCACGGTTGGTTCGCCCGACAGATATGTGTTGGAGGCATAATCGGCCGCGCCCAGTTCCACTCGCGCAACATCGGACACGCGAACCTGCCGCCCGTCGGCATCCGTGCGGATGATCACCTTTGCGAATTGCTCAGGTTCGGTCAGGCGGCCCTGGGTTTGTACGTTGAGCTGAAAAGCACCTCCGCTCGCATAGGGGGGCTGGCCGAGAGTTCCCGCCGCCACCTGCACGTTTTGCACGCGTAGCGCCTCCACGATCTCCCCAGCGGTAAGGTCAAGCGATGCCGCGCGTTGCGGATCGATCCAGACACGCATTGCATAGTCACGCGCGCCGAACAGTCGGACATCGCCGACACCGTCGAGGCGGGCGAGCCGGTCGCGCAATTGCGTCAGGGCAAAGTTGGACATGTAGCCCCGATCGAGGACGTTGCCGGGGGACACCAGGTTCACGACCATCAGGCAGTCGGGCGAGGTCTTGTTGGTCACGACGCCAAGGCGCTGCACCTCCTGCGGGAGGCGAGGCGTCGCGATCGCGACCCGGTTCTGCACCAGTACCTGCGCGGCGTTCAGATCGGTGTCCTGCTTGAACGTAAACGTGATCGTCACGTGACCGTCGCCGGTCGACTGTGACGACATGTAGAGCATGTTATCGACGCCGTTGATTTCCTGCTCGATGGGAGCAGCAACGGTGGACGCAACGGTCTCTGCGTCGGCGCCGGGATACGTCGCGCTAACTGTGACCGTCGGCGGGACGATGTCGGGATATTGGGACACCGGCAGCCCGAAATAAGCAATGCTGCCCATGACAGTGATGAGGATGGCAATCACCGCCGCGAAGATCGGGCGAGTGATGAAGAAGCGCGACAGACGCATTGATGGTCTCCCCGGCAGCGACGGGCTTCAAGAAGCGATTAGCGGTTGGCGAACGTTGCTTCGCCGCTAGGCACGGAAGGCGAGGGGGCAGCCGTGGCGGCAACAGAAAGCGGTGCGATGGTGCCGGCGCGGACCTGCACCTTCGAGCCGGGCATTGCTGCCTGCGTTCCGCTGATCACCACGCGATCGTCCGTTGTCAGGCCGGACCGGATCACGCGCAAACCGTCAATCACGGGCCCAAGCGCGACAGGGCGCGGTGACACCGTCCCGTCCTTTGCGACGACAAGGACGATCTTGCGCGTCTGATCGGTCGAAATCGCGGAGTCCGGGATAAGCATGGCCGGAGCAAGCCCGCTGGTCGCGAGACGCATGTTCCCGAACATCCCCGGGGTCAGGAACTGGCCGGGGTTCTGTAGAACGGCGCGCAGGCGAATGGTGCCGGACCGCGTGTCGAGGCCATTGTCGGTGAAGTCGAGATGCCCCCGCCACTTATAGTCGGTCTCGTCCTGAAGCCGGATCTCGACCGCCGACGGGGCGGCGCCACTCTGCTGTGCTCGACGCGCTTTGAGGAAGAGCGCTTCCGACGCATCGAAGGTGAAATAGATCGGATCCAGCGCATTGATCGTGGTCAGCAGGGTCCCGGCGCCGCCACCGCCACCGCTTTCGACGATGTTACCAGCATCGATGCGGCGATCGGAAATGCGGCCGCTGATCGGTGCCCGAACCTGCGCGAAGCCCACGTCGAGAGCGCGCGAGCGAATCCTTGCATCGGCCGCCGCGAGGGAAGCCTCAGCGGCTTGTACTCGGGCCCGGAGGCGATCGACATCACTGCGCGACACGGCGTCGACCTCAAGCAGGCGGGTTGCGCGTGCAAGATCGGTGCGGGCGAGGGCCAGTTCACTTCGCGCACCCGCCGATGCTGCTCGTGCTTCGGCCAATGCTGCGGTGAACGGGCGCGGATCGATCGTAAAGAGCAACTGGCCCTGCTGAACGACCACGCCGTCAGTGAAGTGAACGGCAACGATGGCGCCCGACACCCGCGGGCGAACTTCAACGCTCCGGCTGGCTTCAAAGCGGCCCGAATAATCGTCCCACTCGGCAACCTGGCGGACAAGGGGTGCGGACACTGTGACGACCGGTGGTGGTGGTGTAGCAGCGACCGGAGTTCCGGTGGACCTGCCAAGCACGATCCCGACAAGCACCACCAGCAATGCGATACCAATCCAGATCTTTTGTCTGCGAGACAGACCGGCGACCGCCGACCTCATGCGCTCACGTCGCTGGTCTGGAGCGTCCGACCCAACCTTGAAGTCCATGTTCATCGAGTCGTCTTCCGGCGGTGCGCAGCGCGGGCCTGACCGATGCTGCGCTGGATCAGTTCGTAATGGTCGGGCGCGAACCCGGCGGCGAAGAAGTTGCGGAGCTCCGACTTGGGAACGCTCCAGTTATGCCGCCACGCAAGGACCGACACGCGGCGTAGCGCCTCAAGCTGGTCGTTTGCGAGGCGATTTGTTCGCCTTACTCCGAACAAGCTGCCGAGAGCCGTGAGGAAGCGGCCGGGTTCCCGAAGGCTAGCAACGCTGTCCCTTTCGGCCATCGCCACAATCGACCATTCGAGAGCAGAGAGCCTGGCGGGCTGTTCGACAGCCGGGACGGGAACGAGGGCAGGCGCGCTTGGCGCCGAGACCCTGGGAGCGTCCTGCGGCCATGAGCGCATCGGTAGACTTGCCATGATCATTCTCCTGCACAACGGGCGTGACCCGTCGTCCCGCGATGCATGGGGCTGCGCGGCTGGTTGGATGCGTCGGCCGATGCGCGGCGTGCGCGGCAAAGACTGCCGCGGTCGCGCTCCTACCGGAGCAATTCTGTGACTGGGGCGACGCCTATGGCGCCGTATTCCGCCCGTTTCCTGCGATTATGACGCTTCGCAATTGGCGGCTTCACACCGCTTCTGTACTGGCCGGTATATAAACGAATTCTGTACCGGTCAATACTTATTTACCGGCTGGTATCGAAAATGCGAAACTATTTTCCAGGCCACATGGCCAAGCTTGTTTCTACCAACGATTCCAGCTGCTGTTTGCTGGCTCCGCCACCAGCTTGAATCGCAATCCCCTGAAGAATCGCGACGAGGTACGCACACAATCCGTTGACGTCCGCTCCTGCCGGCAGATCACCGTCTTCCTTCGCGCGTTCCAGGCGCTCGCACAAAGCACGCTGCGACGAGAGGCGCCGTTCCATCAGATCCGCACGGATCGACTCGGCTTCCTGACTGCAGCTGACGGACCCGATGATCCGCATGCATCCTTTGGGTTCGCACTCGCTGACCTGCATGGCGAGCGCGCCACGCAACAGCCGCTCGGCCACCGCCCTGGATGTCGGCGCCTGGAGCGCTTCGCCGACATAGGCGAGCTTCTCTCGTTCGTAGAGGTCCAGTGCCTTCCGGAAGAGCGCTTCCTTGTTGCCGAAGGCGGCATAGAGACTTGGCCGCGTGATCCCCATCGCGTCCGTCAGGTCGGTCAGTGAGGCGCCTTCATAACCCTTCGTCCAGAAGACGCGCAGCGCGGACGCCAGTGCTTCGTCCACGTCGAATTCACGTGGCCGGCCCTTGCAGACCCGATTGAGAACAGATTCCATAACGGCCGGTACATAATAGCAAAGCCGCGAAAGTCCACTGGGGATAATCACTTGGCGGGATGCGCGCCTGACCCCGGGCACGCCGGAGGGAACGTCCGCGGGAGTACAAGTCCCCGAAGATCTTCTCAGCTAACGGCGACGTCCGCTTCCTCCAGCCTTG
>JBJMUK010000228.1:0-8065 GCA_045811225.1 Sphingomicrobium sp.
AGTTCGTGATCGCGGGGCTTGTCGACATCGACGGCGGCGAGTGCATCCGACAGACGGATGGCCCGGATGGAGACACCAAGCCGGACGCTGATCCTGTGAAGCGTCTGATCGATCGTCAGGCGCCGGAACAGCATCCGCACGAACAGTTTCAGGCCCATGGACCGGATCAGTTTCCACGCCTTCTTTCGATCCTGCTCGACGCTCCGCCAAGCCTCGAGCGCCGCGACGACCTTGTCCGATCGCAGCACGAACAGGTTCGCACCGGTGAATGCGCCCCCCTTGAAAGGGATCCACGTACGCTGCGTCTCTGGGAGTCGGTTCAGCAGGCGGCCTTTGCTGACCACGCCAATGGCCAGGTCCGAACGTGCGGAACGCCAGCAGAATTCGTGGATCATGCCTGGTGTCAAAAGCGCATGATCGGCGGTGGTGACCAGCAATGGCCACTTCGTTGCGGGGTCTCGGCAGATACGAAGCAGAGTTTCGGCAATCGTATCGGCGGACCGTTCGACGGTCACCGGCCAATCGTTGGGCAAGGCTGCGCGAATGCGATCGACCTGCTGCGCAAGAACGAGGACGCTTTCGACCTCGTCGCTTTCGATCAGCGCTGCGACCGGCCTCCTGACCATCGGTTCACCGGCGACCGGTATCAGCGCCTTGAGGTCGGTTCCAAAGGTAGCGGCGAGCGGGTCCCCGCCTGGCCGCGACCCGGCGAGGACGATTGCCGACCACTTCATCGTCATGCGTCGAGCCAAGACCGGATCGGCCGCCCCCGATCGGCCCGCGCAGTCGCCTGGGCAAGCCTGACCGCATGGAAGATCAGGCTGACGATGGTCCACAAGGCAAGCAGTTCCAGGCCCACGTCGGGCCGGCGGAACAGCAACGCCGCAACAAGGATCACCATGTTGGGGTTTCGTCGCGCGGTGATCAGGCGGAAGCGGCTGTCGATGCGCTGCCAGACGTGGATGTGCATGCGATTGAAGCGCCGCATGAACACGCCCTCGATCAGTCTTTGAGCGATGTAACCACCGACGATGGCCCACAGCAGCATGGTGGAATAGACCGGCTCGAACGAAAGGTCGGGCGTGTAATTGGACAGCCCATGCTCCCACGCCCACCACCAGAAGGGCGGATGGATCAGGTCGATGCCGTGATCGAATCGGTTGCCCCATCTGGATGATGCTCCAGTGCAGCGCGCAAGCTTCCCGTCGACAGTGTCGAGAACCATGAATACGAAGCCGGCCGCAGTTCCGGTCCAGTAATTGCCGTTCCAGAAGAGCCAAAAGGCAAGCGCGCAGAATATCGCGCCAACGGCAGTCACCAGGTTCGGTGAAAGTCCGGCCATCGCTGCCCAGCGGGTGAGATAAAAGGCCGGGCGGCGCCACAGGTAGAGCGTCAGCGCGTCGGTTACGCCCTTGTAGGCAGCGTCATAGGCCGCCCGCTCGATGATTTCCGGGTGCGCCGGATCGACCGGGAGGACAAAAGGCCGTTCCCGCTTGCGCAGCTTCTTGTTGCTGAGCTCGGCAGTCCGGGCATCAACGGGTTCCAGGCCCTGCACTGGTTCTCCGGCGAGCATTGCGGCCTCGACCGTTGCAGCGTCGGCGCCGGACGGCACATGCGCAAGCACTGCCCGACCATCCAGCATGAGCACGCTGCCCGGCTGTTCCGACATGGCTCCCAACCAGGCCGGGTCCCAGGCGTAGCCAAGGTCAGCAAGCAACGCAGGTCGACCTTCGAGCGGACGGTCCTGGCAGGTAAATCCAGCGTTTGTGGCAAGGCGGACCACACGCTCCTTCGTATCCATTCCGAAGAGGCGCGCACTATTGGTGCCGATTGGAACGAAGACTGGCGCGGTTTCACTGTTCATCAGCACAGGGCCTTAATCGGGCAAAGCCGCTCAGGGAAGTACCGCCCTTGAGCGCACTTGCCGATCACTGGCATTTCGCGCATCAAACCCTCGCATGGTGGAAGCAAAGCGCATCGAGGACGGGGAAGGCAGCATTTACTGTGTCCGTGGTACGCTCACGATCACGCGGGCGGCTACCACCGCGCGCGAAATCGACAATCACCCGGACCCGCTAACGATCGATCTTGCTGGCGTGGAGAGGATGGACACGGTGGGTGCCTGGGTCATCTACCGCACCGTTCGGGACCGCTCCGCCCGCGTAATCAACGCAGGCACCCGCGAACAGAGTCTGCTCGATCAAGTCGCCGAAGCGGACAAGCCGACCCGGGTGCGCCCCGATCAAGGCAGCGGCTTTTCTCGCACCTTGATCGAACTGGGCGGATGGGTCGCCGAGTCCGGTCGAACCTTGGTGGGGTTGCTCGCCTTCTTCGGGGCCACCTTGATGGGTTTCGCGACGATCATCCGGCGGCCCAAGCGCTTCCGGCTGAACGCGGTCGTTCAACGGTTCGACGTCGTTGGGGTGCGTGCGCTTGGCATCATCGGCCTCATGAGCTTCCTGATCGGCATCGTTGTCGGACAGCAGGGGGCCGTTCAGCTGCAGCAGTTCGGTGCAGAAGTTTATACGATCAACCTCATCGGCCGCATCACCATTCGCGAGCTGGGCACTTTGATGACTGCGATCATGGTGGCCGGCAGGTCTGGTTCCGCTTTCGCGGCGCAGCTCGGCACGATGAAGATCACTGAGGAAATCGATGCGATGCGCACCATCGGCGTGTCACCGATCGAGGCGCTGGTCATCCCGCGGATGCTCGCAAGCGTTATCATGATGCCGCTGCTTTCCTTCTGGGCGATGGTCATGTCGCTGCTCGGCGGTGGTATATTCGTCTGGACAGTCCTCGGGATTCCGCCCGCCACGTACATTCAGCGGCTTCAGGAAGTGACCCCGATCACAGACCTTTGGGTCGGTCTGATCAAGGCACCGGTATTCGGGTTCATCATCGCGCTCACCGGCTGTTTTCAGGGCATGTTGGTGGAGGGCAACAGCGAAGAGGTCGGTCTTCGGACGACGACGGCGGTGGTTCAATCGATCTTCCTGGTGATCGTGCTCGACGCGGTGTTCGCGGTCTTCTTCACCAAGGTTGGCTGGGCGTGAGCGAGCAGCCGATCATCAAGATCCGCGGCCTGAGAAACAGTTTCGGCGAACAGGTCATCCATGATGGTCTCGACCTGGATGTTCGCCGTGGTGAAATTCTCGGAGTGGTCGGAGGGTCGGGTACCGGCAAGTCGGTCCTGATGCGCTCCGTCATCGGGCTGCAGCGTCCGGACGAGGGCGAGATCGAGGTTCTTGGCGAGAACATGATCGATCGCAGCGAGGACGAAGCGAAGAACATCCGACGGCGCTGGGGCATCCTGTTTCAGAATGGAGCCCTGTTCTCGACGCTGACGGTCGCCGAGAATGTTCAGGTCCCAATCCGGGAGTATTTCCCGTTCATCCTGCCCCCGCTGCTGGACGAAATCGCGTCCTACAAGATCGCGATGAGCGGCCTTCCAAGCGATGCCGGCCCCAAATATCCGTCCGAGCTTTCGGGAGGCATGCGCAAGCGCGCCGGCCTGGCCCGGGCACTGGCGCTAGACCCCGAGCTGCTATTCCTCGACGAGCCCACTGCGGGCCTCGATCCAATCGGTGCGGCGGCGTTCGATCACCTGATCCGCTCGCTTCAGCAGCGCCTGGACTTGACCGTTTTCCTCATCACCCATGACCTCGATACGTTACATGAGATCTGCGATCGGGTGGCGGTGCTGGCCGACAACAAAGTGATCGCGGTCGGAACGATTGCGGAATTACTGGCTTTGGACCATCCTTGGATACAAGAATATTTTAACGGTCCGCGCGGACGAGCCGCTGCGGTAAGTCATGGGGAAGCGGTTCCGGGCTGATGGAAACGAGATCCAACCACCTGATGGTCGGTGCGGTCGTGCTCGCGCTGCTTGTCGCATCCCTGTTCTTCATTGTCTGGCTCGCCGGCCTTTCGAACAAGGACACGCGCTGCTTCGACATCTACTTCCCGGCGGTGGGCGGACTGAACAAGGGCTCGACCGTCAGCTTCTCCGGCGTTCCGGTGGGGCAGATCGACAAGATTTCCCTGCTGCCGAACCGCCCTGAGTTCGTCTGGGTCCGTATCAATGTGGATGCGGAAACTCCGGTGCTTCAAGGAACGACCGCGCAGATCAAGAGCGTCAGTCTTGCGGGCGCCAATGAAATCCAGCTCAACGGCGCGGTTAAAGGCGGGCGCCCGATCACTCAGATCGGGCCACAGGGCTGCCCGGTCATCCCCGCAAGCTCCGGCGGGCTTGGTGCCCTTCTCAACAGCGCGCCGGAATTGCTGGACCGCATCCAGCGGTTGACGGAACGCCTGACGGAACTGCTCAGCGACAAGAACCAGAACGCCATTTCCGACATCCTCGAAAATGTGGATCGGACGACAAGAGTCCTTGCCGATCGTGCGCCCGATCTCGCGAACGCGATGCAGGATGCGCGGATCGCGGCGCGCAATGCCGGCATTGCCGCCCAGAACGTTGCGCAGCTGGCTAACAGCACCGACCGGCTGGTAAACGAGGAAGGGCGACCCGCTGCGCAGGATCTTCGCCGGGCGATCGCAGGGGTGGAGCGGGCGACGACCAACCTCGATTCCATGATCGCCGATGCTCGTCCCGGCATCCAGAACCTCACCAAGTCCACCTTGCCTGAGGCGAACCGGCTGGTGCGCGACCTCCGCGAATTGTCGGAATCGCTGCGCGGCTTCTCTGAACGGCTGGAGCAGGGCGGCATTGGCGGAGCACTCGGCCCCGAGAAGCTTCCCGACTACAAGCCAAGGAAACGCTGATGAAGCTGTTGCGTCTCGCCCTCCCGATCGCAGCTGCGGCGGCACTTGGAGGCTGTTCGCTAGGCGGGCTGTTGGGCGGCGGCGGCAAGTCCCCGCCCACGCTTCTTCGCCTGACACCTGAAGCAGCGCCGGTGGCGATCCAGCGGGTAGCAAGCGCGGGGCAGGCGGTGACCATTGCAGTGCCGGTCGTCGGCAAGGAACTTCGCACCACGCGGGTCCCGGCTCAGGTCAGCACTTACGACGTCCAGTACCTCACGGATCTGCAGTGGGTGGATACGCCCGACCGGCTCTTCCAGGACCTGGTTGCAGAAACCATCCGCCGCCGCACCAACCGGGTTGTGCTCGATCCGAAGCTCAGCGGACTTGATCCGGGCATTCAGCTCAACGGCCAGCTGAACCGCTTCGGATACGATGAAGCAACTGGGTCAGTGATCGTGCAATTCGATGCCGCGCTGGCCAGGCAGGGCGGCACGCAGGTCGAGACGCGCCGGTTCGAAGCAAGCGTTCCTTCCACCGGGGCTGGCGCCGCAGTGGGCCCGGCGCTGAACCGTGCAGCCAATCAGGTCGCTCTGGACGTCGCCGCCTGGATCGGCGGCTAACGGCTAACCCAGCGACTTGCTCGCCTGTTCGAAGACGTCCTTCGAGAGCCCGGGCGTAGCAACGATCCGTTCCAGTTCCTGCCGCATCAGCTCCGCTCGTTTGGGCTCGAACCGCTGCCAGCGGCCAAGCGTGGGCACCTGACGCGCCGCAACCTGCGGGTTGAGCTTGTCAGCGGCGAGAATCATATCGGCCATGAACTGGTACCCCGCTCCCGAAGGCCGGTGGAACGCCCACTGATTGGCGCCGAATGCCCCGACGAGCGCCCGCAGGCGATTGGGGTTGGTGAGGGTGAAGTCGGGATGCTGCGTCAACGCGCGGACCGCATCCACCGTATCGGCCCGGGGGGCGAGGGCTTGCAGGGTGAACCACTTGTCGAGCACAAGCGCGTCATCCTTGAAGCGCTCGTAGAAGGCGGCGAGCGCATCCTCGCGCTCCGGCGCATCGAGCGATGTCAGCACGGCCAGCGCACCCTGCCGATCCGTCATATTGTCAGCGGCATCAAACTGCGCCTTGGCGATCCGCGCGCCTTCAGCCGGATTGCCCGAGGTGAATAGGCCAAGGGCAACGCTTCGCAAGCGGCGCACGCCCTTCGCATCGGAAGACAAGTTGCTAGCGGCGGTGGCCTGTTGCGCGTCAGCTAACTCCGAGGGCAACGCGGTGCCGACCGCATGGCGCAGGGCCTCGCGAGCCTCGTGTATCGCATCCGGGTCGACCACCGGCATGCGATCCCCGATGATCGCCTCCGACGGCATCACGATCGCCTCGCCCTTAAAGGCAGGATCGAGCGCGTTGGAAGTCAACGTGTTGCGCATTGCGCGAATGATCGGCTCCGGATCCGCTTCGCGGCCGCTCGCGGACGCAATCAGCACGTCCAGCATCATCTGCTGCATTGCCTCGAAGCGGGCAAACGGGTCGGTGTCGCTCGCGGCCAGCCGCTCCAGCTCTCCAGGGCGGCGTTGCGCTTCGACAATCACAGGCGCCGAAAAGCCGCGGTTGATCGATAGAAGCGCGGGTTCTTCGATGCCTTCGAACGTAACAGTCTGTTGCGGCTGGTTGAGAAGGATCACTCGCTCCGCCGCAATCTCGCCGGCGCTCTCCTCGCCGATCAGTGCAGTCCGAAGGGGGATTGGCATCGGGTGCTTGTCGGGTTGACCGGGCGTCGGCGGCACAATCTGCTGCAGGTGAAGGGTTGCGGTGCCCTGCGCCGGGTCTTGTTCCAGCCTCGCCTGCACCAGCGGCGTACCCGCCTGCGAATACCAGATCTGGAAAGCGGACAGATCGACACCGCTCCCGTCCTCCAGCGCCTTCACGAAATCGTCGCAGGTTGCAGCTTCGCCGTCATGTCGTTCGAAATAGAGGTCGGTGCCGGCCCGGAACTTCTCCGGCCCAAGCACGGTGTGCAGCATGCGAATGAGTTCCGCGCCCTTGTTGTAGATGGTGGCGGTGTAGAAGTTTGAAATCTCGATGTAGCTGTCGGGCCGGACCGGATGTGCGAGGGGACCCTGATCTTCCGGGAATTGGGCCGCACGCAACATCCGGACGTCCTCGATCCTCTTGACCGCGGCGCTGCCCATGTCGCCGGAAAAGCCCTGGTCGCGGAAGACGGTGAAGCCTTCCTTCAAGCTCAATTGGAACCAGTCGCGGCAAGTCACGCGATTGCCCGACCAGTTGTGGAAATATTCGTGAGCCACGACCGCTGCGATCGCATCGAAGTCGCCATCGGTGGCGGTGTCCGGGTCGGCAAGGATGTAGCGGGTGTTGAAGACGTTCAGGCCCTTGTTTTCCATCGCGCCCATGTTGAAATCGCTGACGGCAACGATGTTGAACAGGTCGAGGTCATATTCGCGGCCGTAGACGCGCTCGTCCCACGCCATGCTGTCCTTCAGCGCCTGCATCGCGTGCCCGGTCTTCGGCACGTCCGCTTCCCGCACCCAGATATTCAGCTCGACGGTGCGGCCGTTCATCGTGGTGAAGCTGTCGTTGTTGGCCTTCAGGTCACCTGCAACCAGTGCAAACAGGTAGCAGGGCTTGGGAAACGGATCTTCCCATTCCGCCCAGTGGCGACCGTCCGTGCCATCGCCGCTGGCAATCCGGTTCCCGTTGGAAAGGAGCACCGGATAGAGTTGCTTGTCGCCTTCCATCCGAACCTTGAATCGCGACAGGACGTCGGGACGATCGGGGAAGAAGGTGATGCGGCGAAAGCCTTCCGCTTCGCATTGCGTGCACAGCATCCCGCCCGACGCATAGAGCCCCATCAGCTTGGTATTCGCCGACGGGTTGATCCGGACTTCGGTCTCCACCGTTGCCGACGATCCGGTGATGTTCACAACAAGTGCGGGACCTTCCATCCGCCACTCAGCGTCGGCGTCGTCTACTCGCACCGAGAGTGGCCGAAGCTCGTCGCCATCTAGCCTCAGAGGCCGATCATGCTGTCCGTTCCGCTCGACCTTCAGGGTTGCCCGAACGGACGTTGCGGATGCGTCGAGGGCAAAGTCCAGCACGATCTGGGGAACCAGCCAGTCCGGCGGCCGGTAGTCCGCACGCCGGATTTCATTGTGCAACGGGGCGGCGGGTTCCTGCGGAACGGTTCGAGCATCAGCCATCGGGCCGACTTAGGAAGGCGCACCCCGCCTCACAAGCAGCATTGGCGACGATAAGCCGTCGGCCGCTAAACTTT
>JBJMUK010000229.1:0-3551 GCA_045811225.1 Sphingomicrobium sp.
GATACTTAATGTAATTTTTACCACGGCATCAATGCTTGCCGACGGCCAAAGTCTCCCCCCGTCCCAGGACGGGACGAAGCGGTTGGCGGAAATGGAAATGGAGTTCAGCCGTTGCAGCGGGCGGGAAGCTCGGCCTTCGGCTCACTGTGGCGAGAGCGCAGCAATGCGGTTGCCTGGTCGCCGTTCATCGGCTTGCCGAAATACCAGCCTTGCCCGACGGCGCAGCCGAAACCGGCAACCGCCGCATGGGTCGCCGCGTCTTCGATCCCCTCGACCGTGACCGGCACCTTCAGCGCCTCGGCCAAGGTGGTAACGGCGCGAACGATTGCCGCGCTTTCGGGGTCGTTGACCAGGGTCGAAACAAAGCTGCGATCGATCTTGATCACGTCGAACGGCAATGACCGCAGGTGGGACAGGGACGAGAAGCCCGTGCCGAAGTCGTCGAGCGCCAGTCGGACGCCTTGATTCTTGAGGCTGGTGACGATTGTCTTGGCCAGGTCGAGGTCGGCGAACAGCGAGCTTTCCGTAATCTCCACCATTAGCCGCTCGGCCGGAAAGCCGGCCTTGGCCAACAGCCGGACGATGCGCTGCGCCAGCCAACTGTCGGCCAACTGCGTCGGAGAGATGTTGACCGACAATTTGATTGCCGGATCCCACGCGGCCGCTTCCGTCATCGCCGCCAGGATGATCTGCTCGGACAGGCGTCCGATCAGTCCATGTTCCTCGGCGACGGGAATGAACCGGTCGGGCTCGATCAGGCCGCTTAGCGGGTGATCCCAGCGGGCCAGCACTTCGAAGCCGATGATCTCCCCCGTCAACAGGTCGACCTGCGGTTCGAAGAAAGGGATGAAATGCCCATGATCGAGGCCGTAGCGGATGCCTTGCTCGATCTCGCTGTGGACCATCAACGCCCGTTCCATGCCTTCGTCGAACCACACGGGACGCGCCGAGCAACTGGATTTCGCCCGGTCGAGCGCGATGTCGGCGCGCCTCAGAAAGTCCGGAATCTGCCCGTCGCGCGGGTCGGAAGCGGCGATGCCGATGAAGGCCCCGACTTGCACCAGCCGGCTGTCAACCTCCATCGGGTGCGTCACGGCCCGAAGAACGCGCTCGGCAAATTGCTCGACTTCAGTCACCTCCTCCTGACCCGCGGCCAGGGCGATTGCGAATTCGTCGCCGGCGAGGCGCGCAACCAATTGGCCGGGGCCGGCCAGCTTCTCGAGCGATGCAGCGATCGTCCGCAACACGCCGTCGCCGACGTCATAACCGTGGCGGTCGTTGATCGCTTTGAATCGATTGAGTTGCAGCGAAAAGATGATGACCTGGATATCCTCGCCGACCGCGCGGCAGCGCAACTCCTCGCCGCGGTCGGCAAAGCCCTTGCGATTGAGCAGGCCTGTCATGCCGTCGGTCGATGCGATCAGCGCTGCCCGCGCCTCGCCCTCCTTGCGCATCTCGGATTCGTGAACCAGGTCGACGTAACGACGCCAGCCGAATAGGATCAGCGCCACGTTGAGGGTCAGCGCAATCAGAGCGACCTTGAGGCTGGGCCCTCCGTTGCCGACGTTCGTCAACCGCTGGAAGAACTCGCTGCCGTTCCAGATCAACATGAACATCGCGGCGATGAGGATCGCCAACACCATCACGTCCCGCCGGGCATTGGCGAGCGATTGGCTGCGGTCCCGCAACGCGGACTTTCGGTAGGATATACTGCCCACGCCCCACGAAATATCGTGGATTGCTTAATTTTTCCTCCACAAGGGAGCCAAAATGGCTGGTGCGGACGGCGGGACTTGAACCCGCACGCCCCTGGGGGCAGAAGATTTTAAGTCTCCAGCGTCTACCATTCCGCCACGTCCGCACGACCTTGGTCGTTACGGGCTGGGCCAGCCCGGAACTTGAATCAAGGTCTCAACCAAGGATTGCTTCCTGCCGGTGGGCAGGGGCAAGCGCAATTTATTCGGCGACTGCTTCGCCGCTTAAGTTCAGCCGTTCGCGCATTTCCTTGCCCGGTTTGAAATAGGGCACACGCTTGGCCTCCACATCGACTGCTTCGCCGGTGCGCGGGTTACGGCCGGTGCGCGCGTCGCGCTGGCGCGTCGAGAAGGCCCCGAAGCCACGGAGTTCGACTCGACCGCCCTGTGCGAGCTGGTCGGTAATCGAATCGAATAGCGCGCTGACGACATTCTCGACCTCGCGCTGGCTGAGGTCTGGAAAATCACTGCACAGCTTTTGGACCAGTTCAGAACGGATCATCTAAATCCCCGCATTAAAGAAATTTTTTGGCGCCGCTCCCCCGGGCGTCGGCGCTTTGCGTATCAGCCTGCTCGCGAAAGGAAAAGGGCGCAGATGCATCGCTGCACCTGCGCCCTTCATTTTCGTGCCGCTGCGGGACAAAAATCCCGCTAGGGCAATCACTTCCTTGACTATTCCTGTTCGGCGTCCCCGACTTCGGCTGCAGGCGTTTCCGCTTCGGCCGTCGCGGTTTCTTCCGAAGCAGCCTCGGCCACTTCCGCCTTGGCGGCCTTGGTTGCCTTCGCCTTCTTGGGCTTGGCCTCCGCCTTGGGAGCTGCCGCTGCTTCCGGTGCGCCCTTGGTCTGGCGCTCCTTCAACGCTGCACCGAGGATGTCGCCGAGCGACGCGCCGCTGTCGGACGAGCCATACTGCGCCACCGCCTGCTTCTCTTCGGAAATCTGCATCGCCTTGATCGAGAAGTTAGGCTTCTTCGAACGGTCGAAGCCGATTACCTGGGCGTCGAACTTCTGGCCGACCTGGAATCGCTCCGGACGCTGCTCGTCCCGGTCGCGGCCAAGGTCGGTGCGCTTGATGAAGCCGGTCGTGCCATCGTCGCCGACTTGGACGTCAAGCCCGGCGTCCTGGACCGCGCGCACGGTGACCGTCAGAGTGTCGCCCTTCTTGACCCCGCCGGCGGCAGCGACTGAACGGCCCGAACGCGCTCCCGCTCCGCCTCCGGCACCGGCCGCTGCGCCCGCGCCGCCGCCCTCGAGCTGCTTCATTCCAAGCGAAATGCGCTCTTTCTCGACGTCGACGTCGAGCACCTGCGCCTTGACGGTCTCGCCCTTGCGGTGGAGTGCAAGCGCCTCCTCGCCCGACACGCCCCAGGCGATGTCCGACATGTGGACCATCCCGTCGACGTCGCCCTCCAAGCCGACGAACAGGCCGAACTCGGTCGAATTCTTGACCTCGCCCTCGACCTGGCTTCCGACCGGGTACTTCTCTGCGAACTCGGCCCACGGATTGGCCTGCGCCTGCTTGAGGCCCAGCGAGATCCGGCGCTTTTCCTCGTCGACCTCGAGAATCTTCACGTCCACTTCCTGCGAAGTGCTGACGATCTTGCCCGGGTGAACGTTCTTCTTGGTCCAGCTCATCTCGGAGACGTGGACGAGGCCCTCGATTCCCGCTTCCAGCTCCACGAAGGCGCCATATTCGGTGATGTTCGTGACCCGGCCGCGGAACACTCCGCCGATCGGATATTTCGTCGTCGCGCCTTCCCACGGGTCGGCTTCGAGCTGCTTCATGCCGAGGCTGAT